>NZ_JBEPQA010000009.1:0-128365 GCF_040547585.1 Marinobacterium sp. MBR-111 | reverse complement strand
CTGTCGGCAAATGTAAGTTGCTGATCCATCGGTGCGTCCTCAATCGTGTGCAGCAGGCATTATCCCATGCGGCTGACTTATTCGCAGCTTCCCTAGCGCTGGTGAGTGTAGTACCAGTAGAGAACAGATCATCAACCAGCAGGATGCTTTGGCCTCTAGCCGCTGAAGGTAACGATGTTGTTAGTTGCACGGGGGAAATGTAGCACCTGTCGCGAGTACGAATGTCCTTGAGAGAGAGAGGGGAATCTAGGCCTTCTGCTTTCTCTGCAGAGGCGAGCTGACTGTCAATTGCAGACCTAGAGCGAAAAGGAATATTTCTCTTATGAGCTAGTTCTCGTCTTGCATCCCCGATAGTGGCTTTCTTTAAAGCGTCTTGCAGCAGAGTATAACAGCTTGATATCCGAGAGTGTTGTGTAAAGCCCTTCTTTCCCTTTTAGGGCATAGATCATAGGGCAGTTGTCACCTTTCGCCCTACTTTTCGACTTTTTGTGAGCTAACCTCTTGAAAAGAGAGCAAACCTCTAAGCCGCAGCGCGTCCGAGCAATCGTTGGATTACCCGTAGTTTGAGTAGCACAGAAGGTGTTGTGGCTGTGGTCGACCACTACACGTCCATCATCCTTAACTTTAAATCCCAAAAGACTAACCCTAATTTCACTCCAGCGTGTGTGGCCAACCTGTAACTAAGTATTCTGCAATGAGATGTGGAAACTGGCAATGTGTGCAGTCGGCTTGAGATGCTCGGTAAAAGCAAAGTGGACACTTTGTGGACACTCGGTCGAGTGTGGTCATGTCTGGTGTTTATCAGGGAAGTGCTTCAGCGTTGTAACTTGCTGAAACGAAAAGCTTTTAAGTGGTACCAGCGGCCGGACTCGAACCGGCACACCCGTTAAGGCGGGGGATTTTGAATCCCCTGTGTCTACCAATTTCACCACGCTGGCACTGTATCGACGGGGTTTCGAAGTGTGAAGCCCCTGCAGTGAAGGCGCATATTATATTTGTCTTTGCTGGTTCGTCAATCAGGACTGAAAAAAACCTGTTACTCAGGTAGAATTCAATCTTTCCAACAGGTTTCCAGTTTGAGTCCCATGCAGGTAAAAGACTTCTATTTCGAGCTGCCGGAAGAGCTGATTGCGCGTTATCCACTGGAACAGCGCAGTGCCAGCCGCTTGCTCTGCCTTGACGGCAATACCGGTGAACGGACCCACCGACAGTTTACCGACCTTCTTACATTGCTGCAGCCCGGCGATCTGCTGGTGTTTAACGATACCCGCGTGATTCCGGCGCGGCTGTTCGGGCAGAAAGAGAGTGGCGGCCAGATCGAGATGTTGGTGGAAAGGGTCACCTCCGAAAACACCGCGCTGGCGCACATTCGGGCCAGTCGTGCGCCCAGGCCGGGTGCGCGGCTGCTGTTTGAAGGCGGGCTTGAGGCCGAAGTAACGGGGCGTCAGGAAAACCTGTTCCAGCTCAGATTTACTAATCTGGACGACCATCTGGTGTCCGCGCTGGAGCGGCACGGTCACATGCCGCTGCCGCCCTATATGAAACGTGAGGATCAGCTGTCTGACCGCGAGCGTTATCAAACCGTTTACAATCGTAAGCCCGGTGCCGTTGCGGCTCCGACGGCAGGGCTGCATTTTGATCAAGCGTTGTTGCAGCAGCTGAAGGACAAAGGCATCGAGCAAACCTTTGTCACCCTGCATGTAGGCGCGGGCACCTTTCAGCCGGTCAAGGTCGACACCATTGCCGAGCACCACATGCACGCCGAATATATCGAAGTCTCCGATGAGGCCTGTGCGGCAGTGAAAGCCGCTCAGGCCCGGGGCAATAAGGTTGTCGCGGTAGGAACGACCAGTGTGCGCTGTCTTGAGACGGCGAGCCGGTCCGGCGAAATCGCCCCTTTCTATGGCGATACCGATATCTTTATCTACCCGGGCTATCGCTTTCGTACGGTGGATCGGCTGATTACCAATTTCCACCTGCCTGAATCGACGTTGATGATGCTGGTCAGTGCCTTTGCAGGTCATCAGTCGATCATGCAGGCCTATGCCGATGCCGTGGCCGAGCGTTACCGTTTTTTCAGTTATGGCGATGCCATGTTTTTGACCCGCCGTGATGCGGCGGATGAGGACGCTTTGTGAGCAGAGAATGTTTTATGCAGTTCGAGACCCTTGCCAGTGAAGGCAAGGCGCGTCGTGGACGTCTGACCTTTCCCCGTGGTGTGGTTGAAACGCCCGCTTTTATGCCGGTGGGCACATACGGCACCGTCAAGGGCATGCTGCCGCGGGATATTGAGGCTACCGGCGCCCAGATCATTCTGGGCAACACCTTCCATCTGATGCTGCGTCCGGGTACCGAAATCGTACAGCAGCACGGTGATCTGCATGACTTTATGCAGTGGAAGGGGCCGATTTTGACCGATTCCGGCGGCTTTCAGGTGTTCAGTCTTGGCAAGCTGCGCAAGATCACCGAAGAGGGTGTGACCTTCCAGTCGCCGGTGAACGGCAGCAAGGTGTTCATGACGCCGGAAAGCTCGATGCAGGTTCAGCGTGAACTGGGCTCCGATATCGTGATGATCTTCGATGAATGCACGCCCTATCCGGCAACGGAAAAGGAAGCGGCCGACTCCATGCGCATGTCGCTGCGCTGGGCCGAGCGCTCCAAAAAGGCTCACGGTGAAAGCCCTTCGGCATTGTTCGGGATTATCCAGGGTGGCATGTACGAGAGTCTGCGCGATGAGTCCCTTGCCGGGCTGACCGAAATCGGCTTCGATGGCTATGCCATCGGTGGCCTCTCGGTGGGTGAGCCGAAGGAAGATATGGTGCGCATTCTTGACCATCTGGCGTGGAAAATGCCCGAGGACAAGCCCCGTTACCTAATGGGTGTGGGCAAACCGGAAGATCTGGTCGAAGGGGTGCGTCGTGGTGTCGATATGTTCGACTGCGTCATGCCGACCCGCAATGCGCGCAACGGCTTTCTGTTCACTCGCAACGGCATCGTCAAGATTCGCAATTCGGCCAATAAAACCAATACGGCACCTGTGGATGAAACCTGCAGCTGTTATACCTGTCAGAACTTCAGTCGCGCCTATTTGCACCATCTGGACAAGTGCAAGGAGATCCTGGGGGCGCAGCTCAATACCATCCACAACCTGCACTACTATCAGGAGCTGATGGCTGGTTTGCGCAACGCCATTGAACAGGGTAAATTGAGCGACTTCGTAGACGAATTCTATCGCCAGCGGGGGCAGGAAACGCCGCCGCTGACGGCTTGAAACGCATCACTGACACTGTAATCGGGAGTACAACCTGAATGAGCTTTTTCATCTCTCCGGCCTACGCTGAAGGCGCTGGCGCCATGGATCCGGGTATGTTTAACATCCTGTTCCTGGTCGGCTTTGGTCTGATTTTCTACTTCTTCATGTGGCGCCCCCAGGCCAAACGTGCCAAGGATCACAAAAACCTGATCGCCGGTCTGGCAAAAGGTGATGAAGTGATCACGGCAGGTGGCATCATCGGTAAGGTGTTGCGCCTGAGCGATGATTACGTGGTACTGGAAGTATCCGAAGGCACTGAGCTGAAGTTCCAGAAGGCCCACGTTGCGGCCGAATTGCCCAAGGGCACGATCAAGAATATCTGATCGCTCGTCTGTGTTCCGGCGCCACTGTTCAGGTGGCGCTTTCGTTTTTGGTGAGGATGGAGCACGATGCTCAACCGCTACCCCCTGTGGAAAAATTTCCTGATCCTGCTGGTGCTGGTGATTGCCGGCCTGTACGCAGCTCCCAATCTGTATCCTGATGACTATGCAATTCAGGTGTCAGCCGGCCGTAATGCGGCTCCCGTTGATCAGGGTACGCTGGCGTCCATTGAACAGCGCCTGGAAGAGGTCGGTCTGACGGCCAAGGCAACGGAATTGCAGGAGGGCGGTGTCGGCCTGATCCGTCTTGGAAGTTCTGATGCCCAGCTTGAAGCGCGCGAACTGATTGCCCAGACACTGGGCAGCGACTATACCGTGGCGATGAATCTGGCACCGACGACACCTGAATGGCTGCGGGCCATTGGTGCCGGTCCCATGACGCTGGGCCTTGATCTGCGTGGTGGTGTGCACTTCTTGATGGAAGTGGATATGGCTCAAGCAGTTGCGCAGCGACTGGATGTATATGTCAGCGAGATCAAGACCAAACTGCGTGAAGAAAAACTGCGTTATCGTATGGTTGACCATCTTGAAGACGGCCGTTTGTCGGTCCGTTTCGATGATGTTGCCGTGCGTGACGAGGCGCAGGGACTGTTGCGTCGCACCTGGCCCGAGTTCATGGTGGATGCCGCAGCCGATGGCGAGGACTATTTTCTCTACATCAATCTGACTGAAGAGACTATCCGCCAGATCGAAGACTACGCCATCAAGCAGAACCTCACGACCCTGCGTAACCGTGTCAACGAGCTGGGCGTTGCTGAGCCACTGGTGCAGCGGCAGGGGCGCAATCGCATCGTGGTCCAGCTGCCGGGTGTGCAGGATGCGGCGGCTGCCAAGCGCGTGATCGGCAAAACGGCGAACCTGGAGTTCCGACTTGAAGCATTGCCGGACACCAGTCGTGCCCTCACCGAGACATATGACTTCCGCAGCCAGCCAGGCCGTACTGCGGCGCTGGAAAAGGACATTATCATCACCGGTTCCAGTGTCTCCAATGCACAGGCTGCCTTTGACGAGAACGGCATGCCACAGGTGTCGATCACACTGGATGGCCCCGGTGGTCAGATGATGAACCGCGTGACGCGCAACGCGATTCAGCGCCGCATGGCAGTCCTGTTTGTCGAGCACAAGCAGCGTACACTGGTACAGACCGTCGAGGGTGAGCGCGTTGAGCGTCGTATCCCCTATACGGAGAAAAGCATCATCTCGCTGGCGACCATTCAGAGTACGCTGGGCAACCAGTTCCGCATCACCGGACTGGACAGCGCCCAGGAATCCTCTGAACTTGCACTGCTGTTGCGCGCCGGTGCGCTGGCTGCGCCAGTGTACTTCGTAGAGGAACGTACGGTCGGTCCGAGCCTTGGTGCCACCAACATCGAGCAGGGTACGCTGTCTGTGCAGATCGGCTTCGCGCTGGTGCTGGTATTCATGCTGGTCTACTACAAGGTGTTTGGTCTGCTGGCGAATATCGCGCTGACCTTGAACCTGGTCCTGCTGATGGCGGTTATGTCGCTGTTGTCAGCGACACTGACCCTGCCGGGTATTGCCGGTATAGTGTTAACCGTGGGTATGGCGGTAGATGCCAACGTGTTGATATTTGAGCGCATAAAAGAAGAGTTGAAGAATGGGCTACCGGTTCAGTCCGCCATTAGTGCCGGCTTCAGTCGTGCCTTTACAACCATTCTTGATGCCAACGTGACGACGCTGATCGCAGCCGTGATCCTGTTCGCCATGGGTACTGGGCCGGTTAAGGGCTTCGCCGTTACGCTGTCGGTCGGTATTCTGACCTCCATGTTCACTGCTTTGCTGGTGACCCGTGCACTGGTGAACCTGGTGTATGGCGGCCGCACGCTGAAGAAACTGATGATCTGAGGAACCCCCATGACGACGGCAAAGAAGATTTACAATTTCATGGGGATACGCAAGCTGGCGCTGGCGTTCTCCGCAGTTTTGCTGCTGGTGTCGATTGCATCACTGGCGGTCAATGGCCTCAAATTTGGCCTCGACTTTACTGGTGGCAGCCTGGTTGAAGTCGGTTATGAGCAGGCGGTCAGTCTGGAAGATGTGCGCCAGAAGCTGAGTGCAGAAGGCTTCCCGGATGCGGTTGTACAAACTTTCGGCTCCTCGCGCGATATCCTGATCCGGCTGCAGGTTGATCACGACCCGCAGCTCGGTGACAAGGTGCTGGAAGCCCTGCGTGCCGAGTCCGATCAAACAGTGGAGCTGCGCCGCAATGAATTTGTCGGCTCTCAGGTAGGCGAAGAGCTGCGTGAGCAGGGTGGTCTGGGCATGCTGCTGGCACTGTTCATGATCATGGTCTATCTTGCTTTTCGGTTTCAGCTCAAATTTTCGCTGGGAGCAGTAGTGGCACTGGTGCATGACGTTGTTATTGTGCTGGGTGTTTTCTCGCTGCTGCAGATCGAGTTTGACTTGACGGTGCTGGCTGCCGTGCTGGCCGTGATCGGTTACTCGCTGAACGATACCATCGTAGTGTACGACCGGATTCGTGAGAACTTCCGCATCATGCGTAAGGAAGACAACATTGAGGTCATGAATGCTTCACTGAGTCAGACACTCAGTCGTACCTTGATGACTTCATTGACGACGTTGTTGGTGCTGGTTGCGCTGTTCTATTTTGGTGGCGAAATGATTCACAGTTTCGCATTGGCTTTGTTGGTTGGTGTGCTGGTGGGTACTTACTCCTCCATTTATGTGGCCGCCAATGCACTGATTTTAATGCAGGTGAGTCGCGAAGACCTGATGCCGCCCGAGAAGAAAGAGGGCGAAGAGGTCGAAGAACTTCCCTGAGATCTGTAAAGCCGGCAACGCCGGCTTTATTTTTTACATATTGACGGTCTATTCTGAAGGAAAGGCCGCTGTATCGGTCAGAAGATCGTACAGAAACAACTGGATACTGAATGAGCAAGAATTGGAAAGACAAAGACCCCAACCTTCAGCTGGAAGCTGAAAAGTATGAACAGCCGGTACCGAGCCGTGACTTCATGCTTGAATTCCTCGAGAAGTGGGGCGCCCCGATCAGTCATCCCGTGCTGTGTCGGGAGCTGGGTATTGATGATGAAGACAGTGTTGAAGGTGTTCGCCGGCGCCTAATCGCCATGTGTCGAGATGGTCAGCTGATCTCCAACCGCAAGGGCGAGTACGGGTTGATTCAGAAGATGGATCTGATTCCCGGCCGCGTGATAGGGCATCGTGATGGATTTGGCTTCCTGAAGCCGGACGCCGGTGGCGATGACCTGTTCCTCAGCCCGCGCAATATGCGTGAAGTATTTGATGGTGACCGGGCACTGGTCCAGTCCATCGGAGTGGATCACAAGGGCCGACGCGAAGGCAAGATTGTCGAAGTGCTGGAGCGTGGCACTACCAAGGTGGTGGGCAAGTTTGATGGCCACAGTGGCTTTGGATCGCTGATCCCCGAAAATCAACGCATCACCAATCAGGTGATGATTATCCCTGACCCGACTACCGGTCTGGAGTATGAAGACGGTCAGCTGGTAGTGGCCGAGATCATCCAGTATCCCAACCGGAAGCAGCCTGCACGCGCTCGTGTTGTGGAAGTGTTGGGTGATCGCATGGCGCCGGGAATGGAGATTCAGGTTGCCATTCACAACCATGAAATCCCGGATGAGTTTCCAGCGGATGTGCACCAGCAGATCGGTGAGCTGACACCGGAAGTGCGCGAAGAGGACAAACAGAACCGCATCGATCTGCGCGAGTTGCCTTTTGTCACCATTGACGGTGAAGACGCCAAAGACTTTGACGATGCCGTCTACTGTGAGAAAAAAACCTTTGGTGGTTGGCGTCTGTGGGTGGCGATTGCGGATGTGTCCTACTACGTACGCCCTGATTCGGCGCTGGACCGTGAAGCGGTCAAGCGCGGCAACTCGGTCTACTTCCCCGAGTTTGTGGTTCCGATGCTGCCGGAACTGCTTTCTAACGGGCTCTGCTCGCTGAACCCCAATGTGGATCGTCTGGCCATGGTGTGCGAGATGACCATCAGCCGGGCCGGTAAACTGTCGGGTTATAAGTTCTACGAAGCGGTGATCAACTCCAAGGCGCGCCTGACCTACACCAAGGTAGGGGCAATGTTGGATGCCGAGCATGAAGACAGTGCGAACCTGCGCAAGCAGTACAGCGCCGTAGTGCCTGATGTAGAGCAGCTGCATCAGCTCTACAAGGCGTTGCGCAAGGCGCGGGATGACCGCGGAGCCATTGATTTTGACACCGTTGAAACGCGTATCGTATTTGATCAGGTACGCAAAATCGATGAGATTATTCCCGTGGTGCGTAACGATGCGCACAAGATCATCGAAGAGTGCATGCTGGTCGCTAACGTGGCAACCGCACGTTTTCTGGGTAAGTACGGCAAACCGGCTCTGTACCGAATCCATGAAGGGCCCAAGGCACAGAAGCTGCAGAATCTGCGAGCCTTCCTGGGTGAGCTGGGGCTTAACCTCCCTGGTGGTGACAGCCCCGAGCCAAAGGATTACCTGAAGCTGGCCGAGTCAATCAAGGGGCGGCCGGATCGTCACATTATCCAGACCATGATGCTCAGGTCGATGCAGCAGGCTGTATACAGCCCTGAAAATCTGGGCCACTTTGGCCTGGCCTATCCGACCTATGCGCACTTCACATCGCCCATACGACGCTATCCTGATCTGTTGGTTCACCGCGCCATTCGCAGTGCGATTCACGGTGATGGGAAAGCGAAGGCGGTCGAGCGGCCGAAGAAGTTTACCGCCAATGCCGCATTTGGCTATCCGTATTCGCTTGAGCAGATGCTGGCGCTGGGTGAACACTGCTCCATGACCGAACGGCGTGCTGATGAGGCCACCCGTGATGTGGTGGCCTGGCTCAAGTGTGAATACATGCAAAGCCAGATTGGCGAAGTGTTTACCGGTGTGGTGGCAGCTGTCACCGGCTTTGGTGTGTTTGTAGAGCTGGAAGACCTGTATATCGAGGGACTTATCCACATTACCTCACTGCCCAGTGACTACTACCACTTTGAAGTAGCGAAGCAGCGCTTGGTCGGGGATCGTACCCGTCGCGTCTTCAAGCTGGGTGACGAGCTTGAGGTCAAAGTTGTGCGTGTGGATCTGGATGAACGCAAGATCGACTTTGAGCTGGCAGCAGAGCCTGCCGCTGCACAACCCAAGCGAACCAGTCAGCGTGAAAAGCTGGCCAAGGGGCAGATCGCGGATGGTCGCGGCAAGCCGGATCATAGCAAGGGGCGTCGTCGCTCAAAAAAGCCTGAAGGCCGTACTGGCGGGGATAAGCCCGCCGGTGCTGCCACCAAGCGCAAGGCCGCTCAGAAGCGCAAGCACCCTCCCAAGGCGCGGCAAAAGCGCAAGGGTTGATGCTTGATTCAGCTGCCGGGGTAACGCCCGGCAGCCAGGTCGAATGTCAGCACCACATAAAGTCCTGTGATGACACACAGTATCCCCGCCCAGCTCAGTGGTATTCTGACTGGCGCTGGCCAGTGATATAGCCATATCCGATACATGGCTGTGATCACCAATGCTTCGGCCACTCCCGCTATCACGTCCATGGGCCAGTGCACTCCCAGCATTGGACGGGACAGCGCAACCGCCAGAATCAAGGGTATGGTGCAGAGATAACCCAAATGGCGAGTCTGGTGATCCCTGTTATGCAGCAGCCATACGGCCGTCAGAGTAAAGAACGCGGCGGCAGCTGAGGCATGCCCGCTTGGGTAGCTGAAATTGGCAAGACTGCTTCCTTCAGGTCTCGGCAGGCCAAAGAGTTGCTTCAGTACATGGTTAAGCAGAATGACGCCGATAACCCCCGCAAATACTCCACAGCCGCGCCAGCCATCCCCACGCATCAGCCCAAACAGCGCACACAGTAGTGAAAGCCCGGCAACAAGTGGAATATCACCTATCAACGTCATCACCAGTGCCGTTTGTGGCAAGGCGTCTCCTATTGAGCGAAGGGGTATGAGCAAAGCCGAATTGATCTGGTCGCCTGCAGAGCCAAGGTTAATAAGGGTGATGCCGATAAGAGCGGTCAACGCACACAGCAGCAGTAGTGTTGGTCCGGGCGGCCAGGGGGCGGGGAGTATTCGGCTCCAGTAAGTGTGAAGCTTGCCATGTGATTTCAGTCGGTGATGAAACTGTTGAAACAGCAGCAGGGTAAACAGCAGTACAGCTGCTGACCAGAAAAGCGGGGTCAGTTGAGGTGAGGCGGTGGTGAGCCCTCGGCCGGTGAAGTATCCGGGCAGCAGATACAATGGCGCCCAACCCAAAGCCGAGATCAGGTTGAAGAAGGTGAAAGCCAGGCCAGGCATGCCGCAGCTGCCGGCCACAAACGGAATGACAGGACGAATCGGACCAACAAACCGACCGGTGACGATACTGAGCCCGCCCCAGCGCCGGAAAAATGCTTCGCCCCGTTGCAGCCATTCGGGGTGTCTTTGCAGCCAGTCAAGGCGGCGGATGGGTGTGGCGGAATGGCGCCCCAGTAGAAAGCTTATTCCATCACCACACACCGCGCCCGTGAACGCTGCCAGAAGACAGACCCACGGTGGCACTCCTGCTGAGCCGGCCATGACGGCCAATGCAAACAGCAGGGCAACACCGGGCAGCAGCAGGCCGACAAAAGCCAGAGATTCCAGCATCGCAATCAGGGCGATCAGCACCACAATGCTTGTCGGTGTCAGTGGTAATGCCTGTAGCAGTGACTCAAGCAAAATGACTCCTCGTGCTAAAAGGGCAGGACAGCACTGCGTCGAGTGCGGTCGCTCTGATATAATCGCAGCCAGATGCTGGTGATACCAGCAATGCCTCACTTAACGGAAGGGTGCGATGAACGAAATCATCCTGCTGACAATTTCCGGTGACGACCGTCCGGGCGTGACCTCGGCTATCACCGGGATCCTCGCCCGCTATCATATCAATATCCTTGATATCGGCCAGGCGGTCATTCACAACACGCTCTCGCTGGGTATCCTGATTCAGGTGCCGAAAGAGTCCGAGTCGTCTCCTCTATTGCGGGATGTTCTGTTCAAGGCACATGAGATGAACATGCTGGTGCGTTTTGAGCCAGTGGATGACGCGGCCTATGAACACTGGGTCGAAGGTCAGGGCAAGTCGCGCCATATCATCACTCTGTTGGCACGACGCATCAGTGCCGAGCACATTGCACGTGTGACCGCCATTGCCGCCGACCATGGCCTGAATATCGATAATATCAGCCGTCTGTCCGGGCGTATCTCACTGCAGGATGAAGGTGCGCGTCAGACTCGCGCCTGCGTCGAGTTCTCAGTGCGTGGGCTACCGGCTGATGCCGCTGCGCTGCGTGAAGAGTTCCTCAAGACGGCCAGCGATATGGATGTGGATATCGCCTTTCAGAAGGATGATATTTTCCGTCGTAACCGGCGTCTGGTGGTATTCGACATGGATTCGACTCTGATCGAGGCCGAGGTAATCGATGAGCTGGCGAAAGAGGCAGGTGTCGGTGAGCAGGTGATTGAGATTACCGAAGCCGCCATGCGAGGTGAAATCGACTTCAACGAGAGCTTCCGCCGCCGCGTGGCGCTGCTCAAAGGGCTGGATGCCTCGGTTCTTGAACGCATTGCCGAGCGCCTGCCTTTGACTGAAGGCGCAACTGAGCTGGTGGGGCATCTGAAGGCGTTGGGCTTCAAGACCGCCATCCTGTCAGGTGGGTTTACCTATTTTGGTCACTTCCTGCAGCAGAAGCTCGGTTTTGACTATGTGTATGCCAACGAGCTGGATATTCGCGATGGCAAGGTAACCGGTGAGGTGGTCGGTACCATCGTCAACGGCGAGCGCAAGGCTCAGCTGTTGCGTGAAATTGCTGAAAAGGAAGGTGTGCGACTGGAACAGACCATCGCCGTAGGGGATGGCGCCAATGACTTGCCGATGCTGTCCATCGCTGGTTTGGGGATCGCCTTCAGGGCCAAACCGCTGGTGCGTCAGAGTGCCAAGCAGGCAATATCGACACTTGGGCTGGACGGCATTCTGTACCTGATCGGTTTTCGGGACCGCGACAGCCTGCTCTGAGCAGGCTGTCGTTGACGCTCCTATCCCTCAAAGAAATCGTAATCCATCTGCTCCCGCGGGGGTTGCAGATAGTGCCCCTGAACCAGATGAACACCGGCGCTGAACAGGTCGCTGATCACACGGGTTTCTTCAACCAAAGGGGCGATGATCAGCTTGTTCTGCTGTTTCAGTGGGGCCAGCATTTCCTCCAGTGATTCCATGGTCAGGTTGCGATTCTGCAGGTCCTGAATGTAGGAACCATCCAGCTTGATAAACTCAGAATCCAGCTCCTTGCGTACATGTTCCGAGTTGGGTGAGCTGCCGAAATGTTTCAGGCATACCTGGCAGTGCAGTTGCTGAATGGCACGGGCAAAATGTCGTGCCGCAATCAAATCAACCGCAGCATCACTTTCGCTGATTTCGAATACCAGGTATTCGGCGGGTACGTGGCTTCTGCGCAGCTCTTCTCCCAGCCACTGCACCAGCTCTGCGCTACGCAGCGAGGGACCGGATAGGTTGATCAGCAGGTGTGTGCGCTTCTCAATGTTTTGCTTGCTGCTCAGCTCCGACAGTGCCCGCTTGATGACCCAGCGGTCCAGCTCAACCAGTACCTCAGGCTCTATCGCCTGGGCGATGAAGGCATTGGGAGAGATTTCCTTGTCACTGTCACTCATCAAGCGCAGCAGTACCTCGTAATACTGGGTCGGCGTTTCCAATCGCAGCGGTACGACCGGCTGGTACAGAAGTCGGAATCGGTCCATTTTGAGCGCGTTGAGCAGGCGTTTGCTCATTTTGGCATCGCTGCTGGAGAGCAGCGTCTTCTCTTCCTGATACAGACTGACACCATTGCCGGGCCGGTTGCCGTGATGCAGACTCTCGGCCATCATGCGAGCGCGGGAAACCAGCTTTACTGGCGTCGGAGCGCTGTCGTTGATGACGACTATGCCTACTGACAAGGTGGTGTGGATGGCCGTGTTCTGTACTTGGCAGATATGGCTGCTGACGGCGTGGCAAAGCTGCTCTCCAATGTCGACAGCCTTGTTGGGGTCGGCGGTGTGCAGAATGATGGCAAAGCTGTTGTCATCCAAATGGGACAGCAGGTGGGCACGGCTCACTTTCTGTTTCAAAATGCTGGCGATATCACGCAAAATGAGATCAACCCCGTCAATGCCAACTTCGGTTCGAATCACCTCCAGATGATCCAGTGTCAGCAGCATCAGGTTGCGGTCCTGCCCTCCGCGGCGGGCGTTATTGCAGGCAACTTCCAGTGCACGCATGAATGCCTGATGGTTGTTCAGGCCGCTGATCGGATTTATGTCGCGGAAAATTTCTTCCGATGCGTCGAAATCGGTGATGATCTCGACCTCAAGGCAGGGACGTCCATCGTATTCGGATGGCGCGAAGCTGAAACGGGCCTCGAAGCGGGTATCGTCTGGTCTCTGGGCGGTGAGGTTGCGCTGCAATGCAGAGCTGCTGTGATCGCACTCTCGCAGTATCTGATCCAGATCATCTCTGAAGCGCTCTTCAAGCAGCTGACGCAGTGAGTGTTCGAGCAGGTGCTCAGCATTATCATAACCGAACAGGTGGGCAAAACTTTTGTTGGCATGCAGGATCAGGCCGTTATGCAGCATGCATATTGCCAAGGGTGAACTTTCTACCAGTGTCTGATTGCGCTGCTGTAGCTGTGCCAGTCGGTTCTGTGTGTTACGCAGTTCACGACGTGTTTGCAGCTGGGCGTACACCCGGTCCAGTTCGAGCAGCAGTAATTCGTGGTTGCGTTCGGGAAGCACCGCTTGTACACCGATGCCAAGCCAGTGGGTTGGGTCATGGTATTCATGACCTGGCGACAGCAGTATCACCGGTATGTCACGGTTAAGACGATTCAACAGATCCAAGGCCTTGGCGGGGGTCAGTTCTGTGCTGTAGTGATCCTTGCTGGCAAAGATCAGCAAGTCCCAAGAGCGCTGACTGAGTACATTCAGCAGCTCGTCAGAGCCTTGTACAGATTGGCCGCGAGGCGAAAAATGAGCTGTTCTGAGGGTGGCCAGCAGCTGGTCCATCTGGATGCCATCACAGGCGGCAAACAGCAGGTTTATGTTGCGAGCATCGTGTTGAGCCTGACTGGCCAGTGCATGTAATAGCTCGTCCGTGGAACCACTCATATTGTGTACCTGAGGAAACGGGGGATCTTTAGTGTCCCATATTAACGACAAATAAATGCCGTGTCAGGTATGCGAAAACTCAGGAAAGTGGAAACATTTAGCAGGATGGCAGGGGTAGGAGGATTCGAACCTCCGCATGCTGGAATCAGAATCCAGTGCCTTACCGCTTGGCGATACCCCTGTAAAGAATAGTGGCAATGGCGGGACTCGAACCTGCGACCCACGCATTATGAATGCGTTGCTCTAACCAACTGAGCTACATTGCCACAAATGGCAGGGGTAGGAGGATTCGAACCTCCGCATGACGGGATCAAAACCCGTTGCCTTACCGCTTGGCTATACCCCTGCAATCTCGAAAACATGGTGGCAATGGCGGGACTCGAACCTGCGACCCACGCATTATGAATGCGTTGCTCTAACCAACTGAGCTACATTGCCATAAGCTTTCAAGGCCGCGAATTATTCCCTGTTTTCGTAACGCTGTCAACGGCTTGAAAGCAAAAAAACGAATCAGACGTTGAAGCGGAAGTGAACCACATCACCGTCTTTGACGATGTACTCCTTGCCTTCCAGGCGCCAGCGGCCGGCGTCCTTGGCGCCCTGTTCACCCTTGTAGGCGATGAAGTCGTCGTAGCCGATCACTTCGGCGCGAATGAAGCCCTTTTCAAAGTCGGTGTGGATCACACCGGCCGCCTGAGGCGCGGTAGCACCGATTTTGACGGTCCATGCACGCACTTCCTTTACCCCGGCGGTAAAGTAGGTCTGCAGGCCCAGCAGGCTGTAGCCGGCGCGGATGACGCGGTCCAGGCCGGGCTCGTCCATGCCCATCTCCTGCAGGAATTCGAGTTTCTCCTCGTCTTCCAGCTCGGCGATTTCGGACTCCAGCTTGTTGCAGATCGCAACCACTTCGGCGCCTTCGGAGGCGGCCAGTTCCTTCACCTGATCCAGGTAGGGGTTGTTTTCAAAGCCATCCTCGGCCACGTTGGCGATGTACATGGTCGGCTTGGTGGTCAGCAGGTGGAAGCTGCGCGCCAGTTTGCGCTCGTCGTCACTCAGTTCCAGGCCACGCACCGGCAAACCTTCGGCCAGATGCGGGATCATCTTCTCCAGCAGCGCCTTGGCGGCGATCGCCTCCTTGTCGCCGCCCTTGGCGTTGCGCTGAACCCGCTGCAGCTGTTTCTCACAGGAGTCCAGATCGGCCAGGGCCAGCTCCATATTGATGGTTTCGATATCTTCCAGCGGGTGGATGCGGTTGGCTACGTGGATGACGTTGTCATCTTCAAAGCAACGCACCACATGGGCGATGGCATCGGTTTCGCGGATGTTGGCCAGGAACTTGTTGCCCAGACCTTCGCCCTTGGATGCGCCGGCAACAAGACCGGCAATATCCACAAACTCCATGGTGGTCGGGATAACACGCTCGGGCTTGACGATCTCGGCCAGTGCATTCAGGCGCGGGTCCGGCATGGGAACAACGCCGGCATTCGGCTCGATGGTGCAGAAAGGAAAGTTCTCGGCGTCGATGCCCGCTTTGGTCAGGGCATTGAAGAGCGTGGACTTGCCGACGTTGGGAAGTCCGACAATACCGCATTTGAAACCCATGATCAGATCCTGTGTTGTGGTTAGCCGTTGAAGCTGTGCAGCTGGTTCATGGCACGTGCCCAGTCGCCGCTGACGGCAAGGGGCAGCGCGCGCAGCGCTTCATCAATGGCAGCCTGTGTCTTGTCGCGCTCGGCAACCGATGCTTTGCTCAGTACAAAACCGGAAACCTGGGCAGCGCTGCCCGGGTGGCCGATGCCAAGGCGCAGGCGATAGAAATTACGGTCATTCCCCAGCTTGCTGATAATATCGCGCAGACCGTTGTGGCCGCCGTGGCCGCCGCCCTGTTTGAAGCGAGCGGTGCCGGGCTGGATATCCAGCTCATCGTGCACGACCAGTATGTCGCTGGCAGGAATTTTGTAGAAGTTGGCCAGTGCTGACAGTGCCTGTCCGCTGCGATTCATGAAGGTGGTCGGAATCAGCAGATGGGCCGGTTGGTGATTGATCAGCACCTTGCCATAGAGGCCGAAGAATTTTTTCTCCGGTTGCAAGGAGGTGTGCTGGTGGGCAGCAAGCTGCTCCACCAGCTCGGCACCGGCATTGTGACGGGTCTGGCTGTATTCTGCCCCGGGGTTGCCGAGGCCAACGATCAGTTGAATCCTGTCATTCATGCCTGTGCCTGAGGTCTGCGCTTACTTGCCGGCTTTGGCGCCACGCGGTGCGTAGCAGTAGCCCACGCTCTGGTCGTGGTCTTCACCGCGACGCAGGGCAACGATCTCGACGCCTTCCGGCAGGGTGATGTCGGACAGGTGAGCGGTCTGGCCCATTTCGATCTTGCTCAGTTCAACTTCCAGTACTTCCGGCAGGTCTTTCGGCAGGCAGGAAATTTCAACGGTTGCAGCTTCCTGAGCGAACTTGGCAGCAGCCTTGGCAGCAGCGGACTTTTCGAAGTTCACGAATGCCAGCGGAACCTGCAGCTTGATCTTCTGGTTGTCATCGATGCGCTGGAAGTCAGCGTGCAGAACAACCGGCTTGGACGGGTGGCGCTGCAGATCCTTGATGATAACCGGCTGGTCCTGGCCATCCAGATTCAGAGTCAGGATGGAGGAGTAGAAGCCGTCTTCCAGCAGCATGCGGTAGAGGTCCTTGCCGATCACGGAGATCGCCTTCGGCTCGGAAGAGCCGTAGATGATGCCCGGTACCAGACCTTCACGACGCAGGCGGCGGCTCGCACCTTTCCCCTGATCGTCACGGGCAACAGCGTTTACAGTAAAATTAGCCATGTTTTATATACCTTATATATTAAAGCTGCATACCCCCGCGACCAGAAGCATGCAGCATGTGGGTGGCCCGGTTGGGCCTTCGATTGACCGGCAGTGCCGGTGTCAGTACCCGTTCCGGTTAGCGGAACATGGCACTGATGGATTCTTCGTTGCAGACGCGGCGTACCGCTTCCGCCAACAGCGGCGACAGTGACAGCTGACGGATCTTGTCACACTTCTGCGCCTGCTCGGACAGCGGGATGGTGTCTGAAACAACCAGTTCATCCAGCTGAGAGCCGATAACGTTGTTGATTGCCGGGCCGGACAGTACCGGGTGGGTCACGTAGGACACCACACGGGCTGCGCCCTTGTCTTTCAGTGCCTTGGCTGCCTTGCACAGGGTGCCGGCGGTATCGCACATATCATCGACCAGAATGCAGGTACGACCGGATACATCACCGATGATGTTCATTACCTGAGATTCGTTGGCACGCTCGCGACGCTTGTCGATGATCGCCAGGTCGCAGTCCAGCTGCTTGGCTACGGCGCGGGCACGTACTACACCGCCCACGTCAGGTGATACCACGATGATGTCTTCATACTGCTGATCAACAATGTCATCCAGCAGAACCGGGGAGCCGTAAACGTTGTCCACCGGGATGTCGAAGAAGCCCTGAATCTGGTCGGCGTGCAGGTCGACCGTCAGTACGCGGTCGATGCCCACGTTGGCGATCATGCTGGCTACGACCTTGGCGCTGATCGGCACACGCGCAGAGCGCGGACGACGATCCTGGCGGGCATAGCCGAAATAGGGGATAACAGCCGTGATGCGGGTGGCCGAGGCGCGACGCATGGCGTCAGCGAACACAATCAGTTCCATCAGGTTGTCATTGGTGGGCGCGCAGGTTGACTGGATGATGAATACATCCTTGCCACGAACATTTTCCTGGATCTCGACGCTTACTTCGCCGTCACTGAAGCGGCCAACCTGTGCCTTGCCCATGGGAATGTCCAGGCGTTCGACAACTTTTTGTGCCAGCTCCGGGTTTGCATTGCCGGTGAAGACCATCATTTTAGACACGGCGATTACCTTCTCGATTGCGTCGGAGTTAGATGTAGTAGAGAGGAAGTCTGTCATGGTGTTTGGCAGGGGTAGGAGGATTCGAACCTCCGCATGCTGGAATCAGAATCCAGTGCCTTACCGCTTGGCGATACCCCTGTCGTCTCCTGTGGTGTGGACCACGCTCCAAGAAGGCGCATATTCTCAACAAAGAGCCTGTCGAAATCAACCCCTGTGGCAAATTTGTTGCCAAATTCGATCGGCTCAAGGCTGCAGGTCGGTCGTCCAGTGGTTAACAACCAGTGTAATGCGCATATCCGGGCGGGTCAGACGTATCTTCTCCGGCAGCACCAGTGTGCCGGCGCGAGTGTAACGGTCATATTCAACCTTCCAGCCAGCCTGGCTGAAACCCTGCTCGTCCTTCAACGCCTGCCAGTGCAGGCTAGGGTCGGGTACGCCTCGTACCCAGTAGCGTGCATGGGACAGGGGCAGGTGCCAGCCCAGCAGTTGCTGCATCAGGGCTTCGGGCGTTGTTGCCCGGTAGATTTCGTCAGACCCTGACTGCTGCAGACTGACACTGTTGTCTCGGCCCTCGATGCGCAGCCCCCCCTGACCAAGCGGGCCGGTCAGGGCTATCTGATAGGCAGCCGGCTGCTGCTTCCAGCTCAGATTGGCACTGTTGACTTCGCCGTCATGGCGAATGCCGATGCGCCCCTCCAGTGACCAGCTTTCAAGCTGCAGTACCGGACGTGAATCTGTGGGCATTGCCGGCTCACGGGTTTGCAACTGACTGCAACCACCCAGAAACAATACCAGCAGCAGTGGTAAAAGGGGCCTCATGGCGTGACTCCGATCATATCGGCGGCTTCCAGCAGGTGTGAGTCATTTGGCTGTTGTTCCAGTGCCTGCAGCAGCAGTTCGGTTGCTCGCTGTTGTTGGTCCAGCGCCCATAGTACCTGCACCAGATGAGCCGTTACTTCTGGTTCGGGGTAGCGCGAATGGGCCTGCTGCAAAAAGTGGAGCGCTTCCTCATTGCGCCCCAGCCTGTGCAGAACCCAGCCCATGGAGTCCAGTATGGCGGCATCTTCCGGTTGCTGTGCAAGTGCGCGGCTGATCAGGGCGTGCGCCTCTTCCAGTTCGTCTGTGTAGAGGGTCAGCGTGTAGCCGAGGGCATTCTGCAGCATCGGGTTGTCCGGAGACAGGACCAGTGCACGGCGAAGGTCGCTGATCATTTGTTGTGACTGTTCGGAGTCGGTCAGCATGGAACGGGTGTACAGCAGGTTAACGCTGTCGGGAGACTGCTCCAGCGACTGGTTCAGAATGGCCAGTGCCTCGGGGCGCAGGCCGACCCGGTCGAGCCACTCGACTTGCAGGATGATCAGATCTTCTCGCTGATCCGGATGACTTTCTCGACCTGTTGCGATCAGTGCGGTGACTCTGGCCTGATCATCGGCGCTTTCAAACAGGCTCAGGGCGCGGGCGTAGGCCTGAATCAGGTTGGGGCCCTGATCGACTTGAAGGAAATGTTCCAAAGCCAGCTCTCGCTGCTCCTGCTGCTGAGCAATGACCCCAAGATAGAAATGTGGTGCCGAGTTGTCAGGCTGTTGGTCCAGCAGCTGTTGCAGCAGTCGACGGCTTTGTTCGGGCCGGTTGTTCTCAAGCAACAAAAGAGCGAAATAATAGCGTAGCTGTTGATTGTCCTCCTGCTGTTGCAGCAGTTGCTGGATCGCTTCCCAGGCCATTTCAGTTTGGCCAGACAGCAGCAGCAACTGGGCGCGTGAGGCGGCCAGACGTGTATGTTCTGGTTCCTGGCGCAGGGCGCGCTGGACCAGTTTGAGCCCCTGGGCCGGCTGCCCTTGTTGGCGATAGATCTCGGCACGCTGCAGTACCAGTTCAGCCTGGTCGGGCTCCACGCGCAGACCGGCGTCCAGTAGCTCGGCAGCTGCTGTGGTTCTATCCAGCTGGCGCAGAAGCAGTACCCGAGTCAGCAGATAGTCGAGCTGCTCTGGCTGCTGTCGGTTGAGTCTAGTCAGCAAGTCATAGTAGTGCTCGGCAACTTCGGCCGGCATTTCTTCGCTCTGAGCTGCGATCAGGGTCAGTGCCTCGTCACCACCCTGCTCCAATACCTGTTCGAGCAGGGGAAGGGCTAACTCAAATTGGCGCTCATGCAGCAGGATGTTGGCCCGGATGTGCAGTGGCTCAATGTTGCCAGGCTCGATTTCACTCCACAGCCGGCTGGTCTCCATGACGGCATCCGTGCGGCGCAGAAACTGGGCAATACGCGTGGCGCGCTCGGCTACCGCAGGGTCTCGGGTCAGCCGCGTCTGGTTCAGGTAGTGCTCAAGAGCAAGGTCAAAGCGGCCCTGCTTGCCGGCCAGCTCGGCACTTAACAGCTGGTACAGGCTGTCGGCGTTGAGCTCGCCCTTGATATAGGTGATGGTTGGCGCCAGCTCAAGAGTATCCGCATTGGCGGAAGAGGGCGTCCTGTCCATTTGGCTGCAGCCGGTGATCAGCAGGCTGGTGATCAGGCTGATCAGCAGAGGTTTGTTCATAAACTGATGCACGTTTCCGATCCTGGTGGGTTGGAAATCTCACTATAGAGCAATTGAGTCGGGGCTGTCATGCCATCTGCAGCTGTCCGACGGCGGGTTGTCCTGCTCTGTACGCAGAACTGCCACGGGTGGGTTAATCCGGACGCGGCAAAGGTGTATGATTACGCGCTTGTCTGTAATGGGGTGATACGAACCTTCTATGGCTCTGCTGGCGTTAGGTATCAATCACAAAACGGCACCGGTCGAAGTACGCGAGCGGGTGGCGTTCGCACCGGAAAAACTGGCTCAGGCGCTGCATGAGGCGCGGCTGCATGCCCGGCTTTCCGAAGTGGCGATTCTGTCCACCTGTAACCGGACCGAACTCTACTGCTCTACTACCGAGCTGGAGGGTAGCCGTGCTCTGCTGGAATGGCTGGGGCGTTATCACGACCTTGACGTAGAGGAGCTGCAGCGCTGTTCTTACGCCTATTGGGACGATGCAGCGGTACGCCATATGATGCGCGTGGCCTGCGGGCTGGACTCGCTGGTGCTGGGCGAACCGCAGATACTGGGACAGCTCAAGTCTGCGTTCTCGGTGTCTCAGGCGGAAGGGCTGGTCAGCGTTGAATTGGGGCGGCTGTTCCGCAGCACATTTTCGGTGGCCAAAAATGTGCGTACTCAGACCGCCATCGGCCAAAACCCGGTTTCGGTGGCCTATGCGGCCGTTAGCCTGGCGCAACACATTTTTGCCGATCTGGGCAAAAGCCGGGCGCTGCTGATCGGTGCCGGCGAGACCATCGAATTGGTTGCACGCCATCTCAAGCGTGCCGGCGTGCAGCAGATCACGGTGGCAAACCGCACACTTGCACGCGCGCTGGCCGTTGCCGAGGAGTTCAACGGGCGTGCCATCGAGCTGGGACAGATCCCCGACGAGCTGCCCCAGACCGATATTCTGATCGCCTCCACTGCCAGCCAGTTGCCGATTTTGGGCAAGGGGGCAGTGGAAGCGGCGCTGAAAAAGCGCAAGCACCGGCCGATCTTTATGGTGGATATTGCGGTGCCGCGTGACATCGAGCCTCAGGTGGGTGAGCTGGACGATGTCTACCTCTATACCGTTGATGACCTCAAGGAAGTGATTGAGGAAAACCAGCGTGAGCGTCAGAGTGCGGCCCGTGATGCCGAAGGTATCATTGAAGCCGGCACGCTGGAGTACATGCGTCGGCTGCGTGAGCTGGATGCGGTTGATACCCTCACCCTGCTGCGACAGAGTGCCCATGAAACGGCAGCACAGGAGCTGGAGAAAGCCATGCGCATGTTGGCCAATGGCAAACCGGCTGAAGACGTGCTGCAGCGTTTCGCCCACGGACTGACTAATAAACTGCTGCATCAACCGACCGTTCAGCTGCGCCAGGCGTCCGCCGAAGGGCGTGAAGAGCTGCTGCAACTGGTACAGGAACTGTATCAGCTTACACCCCCCGACCACAGCGGTTCATGAGACAGCAACAGGAGTCTGCGTCACGATGAAAGCCTCCATACAATACCGGCTTGAGTCCCTTTGCGAGCGTTTTGAGGAGCTGGCTGCGCTGCTCAGCGATGCTGAAGTGATCGC
Organism: Marinobacterium sp. MBR-111; assembly: GCF_040547585.1. NCBI lineage: Bacteria > Pseudomonadati > Pseudomonadota > Gammaproteobacteria > Oceanospirillales > Oceanospirillaceae > Marinobacterium > Marinobacterium sp. MBR-111. The sequence goes on along the minus strand of NZ_JBEPQA010000009.1, from coordinate 106,479 downwards.
CGATCAGGCCCGTTTCCGAGACTACTCCCGCGAATATTCCGAGCTGGAGCCGGTGGCCCAGAGTTTTTCACGCTGGCAGCAGGCGGTAGAGGACCAGTCCTCCGCCGAACAGATGCTGCAGGAAGACGATGCTGAGATGCGTGAGATGGCGCGCGAAGAGATCGAGTCGGCCCGCGAGCGTATCGAACAGCTGGAAGCCGAGCTGCAGATTCTGCTGCTGCCGAAGGATCCCGATGATCACCGCAACGTCTTCCTGGAAGTTCGTGCTGGTACCGGCGGTGATGAAGCCGCAATTTTTTCCGGCGATCTGTTTCGCATGTACTCCCGTTACGCCGAGCGTCAGGGATGGCGGGTCGAGGTAATCAGTGCCAACGAGGGTGAGCACGGCGGTTACAAGGAGATCATCAGCCGAGTGGTCGGTCAGGATGTCTATGCTCAGCTGAAGTTTGAGTCTGGTGCCCACCGCGTGCAGCGTGTCCCCGAGACCGAATCGCAGGGGCGCATCCACACCTCGGCCTGTACCGTTGCGATCATGCCGGAGCTGGACGAATCCGCCGAGATCGAGATAAACAAGGCCGATTTGCGTGTGGATACGTTCCGTGCCTCGGGTGCTGGTGGCCAGCATATCAACAAAACCGACTCCGCAATCCGCATTACCCATCTGCCCACCGGGCTTGTGGTGGAGTGTCAGGAGGAGCGCTCACAGCACAAGAACCGCGCCAAGGCGATGGGGCTGCTGGCATCACGCCTGAAGCAGGCGGAACTGGACAAGCAACAGGCGGCACAGGCCAGCACCCGAAAAAGTCTGGTCGGCTCGGGGGATCGCTCCGAACGTATCCGTACCTACAATTTTCCGCAGGGACGTCTCACCGACCACCGTATCAATCTGACGATCTACCGCCTGAATGAAGTGATGGCTGGAGACCTGGATCAGGTAATCCAGCCGCTGCGCAACGAGTATCAGGCCGAGCAGTTGGGTGCCTTGTCCGGTGAATAAATGCCTGACAGTTGCGGCTGCGCTGGCACGTGCGGCCGATCTTGAAGCGGTCAGCGACAGTGCAAGCCTGGATGTCGAATTACTGCTGTGCGATGTGCTGCAACAACCGCGCAGCTGGCTGTTTACCTGGCCGGAAAAATGCCTCACTTCTGATCAGCAGCAGGCCTTTCTGGCACTGCTTGAGCGGCGCAGGGCCGGTGAGCCGGTGGCGCATCTGCTGGGCTACCGTGACTTCTGGACCCTGCGTCTGCGGGTCAGTCCGGCCACCCTTATTCCACGCCCGGATACCGAAGTGCTGGTAGAACAGGCGCTGCTGCGGCTGGATGCCGGCCCTGCCCGGGTTGCAGACCTGGGTACGGGAACCGGTGCACTGGCACTGGCGCTGGCCAGTGAGCGACCCGAATGGCAGCTGGTGGCCACCGACCTGCAGCCGGATGCCGTTAAGCTGGCCCAGATCAATGCGGCCGAATATGAACTGGCTAATGTTGAGGTTCGTCAGGGCAGCTGGTGCGAACCGCTGGACGGCAGGTTTGACATGATCGTCAGCAATCCACCCTATATCGATCCGGATGATCCGCATCTGCAACAGGGTGACGTACGCTTTGAACCTTTGAGCGCCCTGACTGCCGAACGCAAGGGAATGGCTGATATCGAACAGATCGCGGCGGCAGCCCGTCAGTACCTGAGCCCGCAAGGGTGGCTGCTGCTGGAACATGGCTACGATCAGGCGCAGGCAGTGCGCCGGTTGCTGCAGCAGCTGGGATATGCACAGGTGTTCAGTGTCCGCGACTACGGTGGCAATGATCGTGTCAGTGGTGGCTGCTGGCCCGGTGATACAGTCCTGCGAGGTGACAATGCTCAGTGATGATCAGCTGCTGCGTTACAGTCGCAGTATCATGCTGCCGGAGGTGGATATTGCCGGTCAGGATGCCTGGCAGGCCGCGCGCATTCTGATCGTGGGTCTCGGAGGGCTGGGTGGCCCGGCGGCTGCCTATCTGGCCGCGGCGGGTGTGGGTGAACTGGTGCTGGTGGATGATGATCGAGTAGATTTGACCAACCTGCAGCGTCAGATTATTCATGCCGAAGCGGCCTGCGGTGAAGCCAAGGTCAGCTCGGCCGAGGCCAGCCTGAAAGCGATCAATCCGTCTGTCCGGATTACGGCAGTGGATCAGCGGTTGCAGGGTGAAGCGCTGGAGCGTCAGGTGCGTGAAGTGGATCTGGTACTGGATTGCAGCGATAACTTTGCCACCCGTTTTGCGCTCAACAGTGCCTGCTTTGCCGCCGGCGTGCCGCTGGTGTCCGGTGCTGCAATCCGCTTTGATGGCCAGATCAGTGCCTATGATCCGCGTGATGCCGAGTCGCCCTGCTATCGCTGCCTGTATGAAGAGGGTGATGAAGCGTCACTTACCTGCAGCGAGTCCGGCGTGTTCCCTCCGCTGGTGGGCGTGATCGGCAGCATGCAGGCGATGGAAGCGCTCAAACTGCTGGCCGGTATTGGTGAGCCTCTGACCGGCAGGTTGCTGCTGTTGGATGGAAAACGTATGCAATGGCGCAGCCTCAGGCTGCGTCCTGACCCTGAATGTCCAGTCTGTAAAAGGAAAACGCGTGATGCAGGATAACAAGATTAAAACACTGCTCGAACGCAGCCATCGTATTGCGCTGGTGGGTGCCAGTGCCAAATCCCACCGTGCCAGTTACCAAGTGATGTCCTATCTACTGGCCAGTGGCTATGAGGTGATTCCGGTCAACCCGGCGCTGGCTGGACAGGAGCTGATGGGGCAGAAGGTTGTGTCGAAGCTTGCCGAGATTGAGGGCAAGGTGGATCTGGTCGACATTTTCCGCAACTCAGTGGATGCCGGATACGTTGTGGATGAGGCGATCGAGATTGGTGCCCCAGCGGTCTGGATGCAGCTGGGCGTGATCAATGAAGATGCGGCTGAACGTGCCGAAACAGCGGGGCTTGAAGTGATCATGGACCGCTGCCCTGCAATCGAGATTCCCCGTTTGGGGGTGGTAGCCCCCGCCGCCTGAGGCCTTAGCGGCCCAGCATCATGTTCCGAATCTTGATGTCATCCAGAGTCCGGCGCAGCTGAGAGAGCAGCGTCGGGTCTTCCATGCTTTCCAGCCATTGAGGCTCGCACTTGGCACCGGACTGCAGCAGAAACTGCAGCAATGGCAGGTTGCCTGTGGGTAACAGCCGAAGCAACAATGTGGTGCCGGTATCGTCAGGCTGGTTGATGTCAGCACCGTGTTCCAGCAGCCGGCTCAGGTGCAGCATCAGCTCAGCATCTCGACAATGCTCGATACAGTGATGCAGCAGGGGACGACCGGTATGGATAAGGTTGCTGTCGGCTCCGGCTCTGAGCAGTGCCGACAGCAGGTGAAGACTCGTTTCAGTCTGCCGCAGTGCCAATACGGTCAATGGTGTGCCGCAGGATGCCTTTGGCAGTGGTGCGGGAGTACGCTGAAGCAGCAGCTGCAGAATGCGCGGCTGGCGTGACCGTATGGCCAGTTCCAGCAGCGGTCGGCCATCGTTATCAACCTGCTGCAGCGCGTCTGCCGAGAGCTTGCCCAGCAGTCTGACAGTGCGCTCTTCATCGCCCTTCACTATGGCGGCGGCGAGCTTGTCATAGTGAGATGTAAACAGTGATTTCAGCATATCCACTTTTACCCCTTTGTGTCCGCCTCAGATCACGCCCAGCAGGCGCAGCAGATAGATTCCTCCGCTGAGTGTCAGCACCGACCCCAGTGTGGTTGTCAGTACGATATTGGCGGCCAGCTGAGCATTGCCGCCCATCGCGCGGGCCATGACAAAACTGGCGGCAGCGGTGGGGCAGCCAAACAGCACCATCATGATTGCCAGCTCTTGCCCCTCAAAGCCGTACAGCCAGGCTCCCAGTGTCAGCACCAGCGGCAGAATAACCAGTTTCAGTGCGGTTGCCCAGAATGCCTGCGATGAGGTGTCGTGCAGACTTTTCAGGTTGAGTGAAGCGCCAATGGTGAGCAGGGCCAGAGGCAGGGTCAGGTTGGCAAAGTAGTTGCCGGTTCGGGCCACAACCTCGGGCAGCTGCAATCCAAACCAGGATACCGGAAGGGCCAGCAGCACAGCCAGAATCAACGGGTTTTTCAGAATCTCCAGCAGGGTATCGCTCAGGCGCATCGCTTCGCTGCGTTGCATGGGAATGCTCAGGCAAATGATGGAGAGCACATTGAACAGTGGGATTACCAGCGCCAGCAGCAGCGAAGCCTGAGCCAGTCCATCCTGACCAAACAGGTTGAAGCTGACGGCAAGGCCGATGATGCCGTAGTTGCTGCGAAAGGAGCCCTGAATGAATACGCCCAGATCTTCGGGCGCCTTGATCCAACGTGCAGCCAGCCACCAGATCAGGCCAAAAGAGAGCAGAATGGTGACCAGTACATAGCCCAGCTGTTGTGGATTGAATACGGCATGGAAGTCCATGCGTGCAATCGACATAAATACCAGTGCGGGCAGGGTAATCACGAATACCAGTTTGGAGCCGGTAGCAACGAAAGCATCATCAATCAGTTGCAGGCGACGCAGGAGGTAGCCCAGAAACAGGATGAAGAAGATCGGTGCAACAATATTGGCGGTATAACCCAGTGTTTCGAGGTAGAGGTTCAAAACCACTCTCCATCTGAATGTATCAAGGGGGCTGATTTTAGCGGATCAGGGCATTATTTTCTGGCGGAACGGTGCAGCTTTGGATAGTCGAGCCAGAGCTTACGGGCACACCCGCACTGCAGTGCGGACCAGTGGCTGATCATCAACTGCAGCTGAATGATGGCCCCGGTCGGCAGGCGCTCGGGTGCCTCGGGGCAGAGTTGTTGTACCAGCTCCAGCAGCCCCGGATTGTGCCCCACCAGCATGGTGTGGTTGACGGGGTCCGGCAGCCTTTGCAGCACGTCCAGCAGGGTGAATGCATCGGCTTCATATAGGGTCGGACTGCACAGGATTTCGTCATCGTTCAGGTTGAAGGCGTCCTTCAATGGCTCTGCCGTCAGGCGCGTCCGCAAGGCTGGACTGTAGTGCAGCTGATCGGGCCTGGGGCCCTGCCGCTGCATGCGCTGCACCAGCCCCGGCAGGTCGCGCTGTCCCCGGTGGTTCAGTGGGCGCTCGAAATCGGCCAGGGCAGGGTCGGCCCAGCTGGATTTTGCATGACGAATCAGCGTCAGGATTTTCATCAAGAGTCTCCTCAGGCAGGCCGGCGCAATGGTAATCGGTGGCCCCAAAAGAACAGAGCCAGCCCGGCAACCACGAGCAGACAACCTTGCCACAGGCTTGCGGTCAGGGGCTCGTCATTCAGCAGGTGTCCAAGCAGCAGGGCGAAGATTGGGGTTATCAGCGTGACCAGCGCCACCGTGCTGGGCGGCAAATGGCGCAAGACATGGAAGTAGCTGACAAAGCCGACCAGTGAGCCGAAAACTGCCAGATACAGGATAGCCCAGAACGAACGACTGTCCGGATCTATCACCAGCGGTTCACCGCCGAGCAGCCACCAGGTCAGGCCAAAACCGGGCAGCGACCAGAGCAGGGCGCCTACGGTATGCGCCAGGGGGTGAGTCTGGGTGCCGGTGCGCTTGACCAGCACTGCGCTCAGACTGAACAGCAGTACGGCCAGAAACAACAGCAGAAGGCCCGGCAGGCTGTCCCCTCCCAGTGCCAACTCATTGGTAAAGATCACACCCAGCCCGGCAAAGGCGAGTGCACAAGCGATCCAGCGATACGCCCGCAAAGCAGGCTCCTTAAGTATCCACTGTCCGAGAATGGCTGACAGAATCGGTGCCAGGCCGAACATGATCGAAATCAGCCCGGAAGGCACGTAGCGTGACGCGATATAGGTGCAGCACATGGCTCCGAATACGCCAAGAGAGGCGCAGGCATAAGTAGTCTGTGCCTCGCGGTGCAGCGGCAGTGGAATTCGCAACAGCCGTAGCAAACCCAGTCCGAGCAAAGAGGCGATCAACATTCTGACCCAGCCGGCCATGACCGGGTCAACGCTTTCACTGCTCCAGGCAATGGTCAGTGGTGTCGTGGACCAGATCAGGACCACGGCTAGATAGGCAATGGGGACCGATGACATAACCGCTCCGTGTCATTAGACCGCGGTTTCAGCGACAGAGGCCGCAGAAACAGCTGCGGCCTTGGTTCAATGGGATCAGGAAAGATCAGGGCTCGGCAGCACAGCACGGTATCGCACCTTTGGCGAGATACCAAAGGCTTCGACGCGTCGCATGATGGTGGGTGCGCAACAGACAGGCTGCATGAGAGGGTCCTCGCTGATAGCCATTTATCATCCACCATTGTATGTAAGTGGTCAAGCCGGCAGGGCTAAACCGTCGCGGCTAAACCTTCGCGGAGACTGGTCGTAACGACAGGCATTCAGTTAAGCTGGTGCCAACAGCGCCTGACATCCAGAGCTTCAGGGTGCAGGGCGGTCCTTGAGTACCAGGAGTTGTTGATGAGTGGAGATGCCAGGCGTCAGTTTCGGATCTGTATCAATACCCGGGCGGGTGACCAGGCTGACGCTGATCTGGAGCAGCTGATTCGGCGCCGGATTCCCGAAAACTGCCTTCAGTCCCTGCAACGGCTGAGGCCCAAGACGGCGCTGCTGCCGCAACTGCAACAGCAGGTCCGGGGTTGTATTGAAACGGGGGCCATATTGGTTGTTGCCGGTGGCGATGGAACACTCAATGCAGCAGTCTCTGCATTGGCAGGCAGTGATGTGACGCTCGGTGTGATTCCCTGCGGGACATTCAATTTCTTTGCGCGTGACCGAAACATCCCGGTCGATACCGAGGCCGCACTCGATGTTCTGCTGCATGGGCGGGAGCAGCATTGTCCGCTGTCCTTTATCAATGACATCCCTTTCTGCGTCAGTGCCAGCATCGGCGTCTACCCTCGAATCATTGCGGCGCGAGAGCAGGTCAGTGCGGTGACCGGCCGCAATCGTCTGGTCTCATTGCTGAGTGGAATCTGGGTGTTCCTGACGCGCGCACGGGGGCGAAGGCTCAGCCTTGAGCATGACGGAAAGCAACATGTCGAAACCGCGCCCATGTTACTGGCCAGTGTCAGCCCGACTCAGCTTGAGAGCTTTGACCTGCCGGAGGTAGAGGCTCTGAAATATGGCAAGATGCTCGTGTTTGTCATGCGCTCGGACAGTCCGCTGGCCCTGTGCCGATACCTGTGGGCAAGTCTTAGAGGTGAGCTTAAGCGACTGGAAGAACTCGACTGTTTCCTGACCGAATGCCTGCGGGTCTCGACCCGAAGGCGCAGACTGACCGTCGCGGTGGATGGTGAGCTGCACCGCTGTCGTTCTCCGCTGGTATTGGAAACCCGACATGATGCCTACCGGTGTCTGGTGCCCACAGGAGGCAGGCGATGCGGCTGATTCAACTGTCGGATCTGCATTTTGGTACTGAGCGGCCTGAGGTAATCGAGGCACTGACCGCCACTATATGCAACCTGCAGCCTGATCTTGTGCTGCTCAGTGGCGATATCACGCAGCGGGCGCGGCGGGGGCAGTTTCGACGATGCGAGTCTTTTCTGGCGCAGTTGCCGGCTGCGCCTGTATTGGCGGTCCCGGGCAATCATGATATTCCACTGTTTAATCTCTGGCAGCGATTCTGGGCCCCTTATGCCCACTTTCGATCAAGCTTTGGTCCCAATCTGGCGCCTGAGTATACAGATGCAGATCTGCTGGTCATTGGGGTCAATACGACTCGACCTGACCGACACGTGGACGGTTGCTTCCAGCCGGAAATGGTTGCGCATGTGGAACAACGGCTGAGGCGCAGCTCGGCATCACTTAAAATCGTGATGGGGCATCATCCCGTTGACCGGGTACTGGAAGGTGATGAACGCAATGTCGCTGAGGGCGCGGAAGCAGCGGTACGGCAGTGGAGTGACGCCGGGATGGTGCTGTATCTGGGCGGCCATATCCACTATCCCTTTTGTGCTCCCCTTGAACGGCGTTACCCCGGGGTTCACTCAGAGTGCTGGACCGCTCAGGCCGGGACTGCAATTTCGCGGCGGGTCCGTGACGGCAAGCCAAACTCGTTCAACCTGATTGAGTGGCAATCTCTGCGCCGACAGTTGCAACTGGAACGTTGGGATTACAGTTCATCCAGCAGTAACGGGTTCGGCTGCGCCGAAGCCTTTCAGTTGCCGTTGCGGGGTGAGTCCTCATCGGTCTGAGGGTGAGGCCTCTCTGCTTCTGTGGAATCTGTGCTTTCACTTTCCGCCACAGGTGGCTCAGGCTTGGCCATGAGTTCGCCTTCGTCACCGCTTTCGACTTCAGGCGATGTCGGTTCCTCCCGGAACAGCTCTTCGATCGGTGTGTCCACGAACTCTTCATTACGCGGGTCGATCTCGGGAATGACATGTACATCCGGGATGGCTGGAATGAAGTGTTCCTGTGCATCTACCGGCATGGGCGGTACACGATACTGCCGATAAAGGGTAAACACTGCCATGCTGACCAGGGCAACGGCGAGCGTATGGAACAGGGCCTCGGGGCCAAACCGTTCCATCAGCGCTGAGCTGAGCAGCGGTCCCAGTACACTGCCAAGGCCATAACTGAGCAACAGGCCTGAGCTGGCGGCAATAATCTGGGAGCTGTCCATCATATCATTGGTGATCGCCACGGCGATTGAGTACACCGTAGAGGCCAGCCCCATCAGCACGCAGAGTGCGATCAGGCGCCAAGTGAAGGGGTCATTGACGGTGAGCGCGTTGGCGGCGCTGGCGAGGCCTGCCAGCACGCAGATCACCAGCAGCACATAGCTGCGCTGCACCCGGTCACAGATCCAGCCAATGGGCCAGGCACAGAGCATGGCCGCGAGAATGGAGGCAAACATGTAGATTGATATCTGGTTGTTTTCAAGGCCTGTCAGGCTGGCGAACAGCGGTACCAGTGAGTAGAAGGAACCGAGGAAAATGCCTCCAGTAAAAGCGGCAACAACACCCAGTGGTGCCAGCCGAAGCAGTTGTAACAGCGACATTTTCTGAGTGGCTTCACTGATCTCGGGGGAATGCATGCGGGACAGTGACAACGGGATGATGCCGGCAATGATAAACAGTGCCGACAGGGTAAAAAGGGCATAGTTGATCGGGTTGCCGTTGCCGATCAGCAGTTGGCCGCCAGCGGCAGCCGAGTAGGCCGCAATCTGGTACATGGAGAAGATTTTGGAGCGGTTGGCGTTGGTGGCCACCGCACTGAACCAGCTTTCTATGGTGATAAACAGCGCCGCGATGGTGAGCCCGCCGATACCGCGCAGAATGCCCCAATACCAGACATTGTAGGTCAGCGGATAGATCAGCGCCGCCATTGCAGCCAGGGCGGCAAATACGGCAAAGGCGCGGATATGGCCCACGCGGCGTACAATTCTGTCCGCATACAGTGAACCCACCACAAACCCGGCTGAATAGCACACCATCACCATACCGATGGTGGAAGCATCAATACCGAGCAGACTAAAGCGCAACCCTAGCAGGGTAATCAGGAAGGAATTGCCGACAATCAGCAATGTGAGGCTGGCGAAGAGAGCCAGCAGCGAGATCATCAGTAAGCGCATCAGTCCTGTCCGTTAACCGCCGAGATAAGCCTTGCGAACGCTGTCGTCGTTGAGCAGGGCGTTACCGGTTCCGTTCATCACAATGCGCCCATTCTCCAGTACATAGCCCCGGTCTGCAATCTTGAGCGCCTGATGAGCGTTCTGCTCCACCAGAAAAATGGTGACGCCCTCATCCCGGAGTTTTTCGATGATGCCGAAAATCTGCTGAATAATCAGCGGCGCCAGACCCAGTGAAGGCTCATCAAGCAGCAACAGGCGGGGCTTGCTCATCAATGCACGGCCAATGGCCAGCATCTGCTGCTCCCCCCCGGACATGGTGCCACCGCGCTGATTGAAACGCTCCTTCAAACGAGGGAACAGCTCCAGAACATGGTCGAGCTGAGCCTGAGCTTCGCCACGGGATCGAAAGAAACTGCCCATAAACAGGTTCTCTTCCACGGTCATGCCCGGAAAAATGCGACGTCCTTCCGGTACCACGGCCAGCCCCTTGCGCATGATGTCGGAAGTCTTGAGCTGCTCTATGGGTTTACCGTCAAACGTGATCTGGCCGCTCTGGGCACGGGGGTCACCACAGATGGTCATCATCAGGGTTGTTTTGCCGGCACCGTTGGCGCCGATCAGAGTCAGGATTTCACCACGGTTCACTTCCAGCGTGACATCGTGCAGTGCCTGGATCTTGCCGTAGTAGGTACAGACCTTGTCCAGTTTCAGCATCAGCTCTCTCCCAGATAGGCCTTAATTACATCCGGATTTTCACGCACTTCAAGTGGAGTGCCGTCGGCCAGAGGTGCGCCCTGATTGATCACCGTAATATGGTCGGAGATCCCCATGACAAGTCCCATGTCATGCTCGATCAATAGAACCGAAATGTCGTGCTCGTCTCGCAGACGCAGGATCAGCTGGTCCAGTTCAGAGGTCTCCTTCGGGTTGAGACCTGCGGCCGGCTCGTCCAGCATCAACAGGCTTGGACGTGTCACCATGCAGCGGGCGATCTCCAGTCGACGCTGTTGCCCGTAGGAGAGATAGCCCGCTTCGCGGTTGGCGAATGCCAGCAGCCCCACCTGTTCCAGCCAGAACACGGCCTGCGCCATCGCTTCGGTGTGCCGCTTGCGGTAACGCGGCGTGTTGAGCAGACCTGCAAAATAGTTGGTGTTGAGGTGACGATGCTGGGCGACCAGCAGATTTTCAATCACGGTCATGCTGTTGAACAGACGCACATGCTGAAAGGTGCGAACCAGGCCAAGCCGCGAGATGCGATGGCCTGTAAGCCGTTCAATCGGCTGATCGCGAAACAGGATCTGGCCGCCGCTGGGGCGGTAGAAACCACTGATGCAGTTGAACACAGTGGTTTTGCCGGCCCCGTTGGGGCCGATGATTGAGTGTACCTGACGAGGCTTGACGGTAAGGCTGACGTTATCTACCGCCAGCAGGCCGCCAAAACGCATCATCAGGCCCGAGACTTCCAGCAGATTGGTCATGAGGTTTTAAGCTCCAGCTGGGGGCGTTTCATCGGCAACAGGCCCTGCGGGCGCCACAGCATCATCAGGACCATCACGCCACCAAACATCAACATGCGGTATTCCTGAAATTCACGCGCCAGCTCCGGCAAAATGGTCATGGCAATGGCGGCCAGAATGACGCCCAGCTGTGAGCCCATTCCACCCAGCACCACAATGGCCAGAATGATGGCTGATTCGATGAACGTGAATGACTCGGGGCTGATAAAGCCCTGCCGAGCGGCAAAGAAGCAGCCCGCAAAGCCGGCAAAGGAGGCGCCCATGGTGAAGGCCGACAGCTTGATCACGGTCGGATTCAAGCCCAGCGAACGACAGGCTATTTCGTCTTCGCGCAGCGCTTCCCAGGCGCGCCCGATCGGCATGCGCTGCACCCGATTGATCACATAGATGGTGAACAACACCAGCAGCAGTGCAACCAGGTACAGAAAAACCACTCGGTGGCTGCTGTCATAATCGATGCCGAAAAATTCATGGAACGTCTGGCTGCCTTCGGCGGCTCGGCGACTGAACTCCAGCCCGAACAGGGTAGGTTTTTCGATGCCGCTGATGCCATTGGGGCCACCGGTGACATCGGTCCAGTTGTTCAGCAAAATACGGATGATTTCACCGAATCCCAGCGTCACAATGGCAAGATAATCCCCGCGCAGACGCAGTACCGGAAAGCCCAGAATACACCCGAACGTGGCGGCCATCAGCCCGGCAATGGGCAAACAGGCCCAGAAGGAAAGGCCGTAATATTCCGACAGCAATGCGTAGGTATAGGCGCCCACGGCATAGAAGGCCACATACCCCAGATCCAGCAGCCCGGCGAAGCCCACCACAATATTGAGGCCAAGCCCCAGCATGACATAGATCAGCGCCAGGGTGGCCAGGTCCACCGAACCGCGAGACACCATGAAAGGCCAGATGAACAGGCCTAGAACTACCAGTGCAATCAGCCAGGGGGTGAGCCGACTGCGCAGTTGTTCTCGTGGCAGCAGCGCACTGATGTGCGGGGTCGGCAGGCGCTGTTTCAAGGCACTCAGGGGTTGATGAAACAGCTGCACCAGAAAGACGGCCACAACCGCAAACGCGATCCAGCCCCAGGTGGCGGCATCGGCATTGACTACGGTAAGTTCAGGGCCGTCCTGCTCCAGCTTGACACCGATCACCAGACAGGTCAGCAGGAAGGTGACCAGCGCGGAAAACAGTGCCGGGAAAAGTGCTCTCTGCATATTGGCTCCCTCCTATACCTTCTCCACTTCCGGCTTGCCGAGCAGGCCGGTGGGGCGGAACAGAAGAATGAGTACTAGCAGGCTGAAGGCCACCACATCCTTGTACTCGGACGGGAAAAAGGCAGCCGTGAGGGCCTCGGTGACGCCCAGAATAAGGCCGCCGAGCATGGCACCCGGAATGGAACCGATACCCCCCAGTACCGCAGCGGTAAAGGCCTTGAGGCCTGCCATGAAGCCGATGTAGGGGTTGATGGTGCCGTAATAGAGTCCCAGCAGTACGCCAGCTACAGCCGCCAGTGCCGCCCCGATGACAAAGGTAAGCGCGATGATGCGGTTGGTATCGATTCCGAGCAAATTGGTCATCTTCAAATCCTGAGCGCAGGCGCGGCAGGCACGTCCCAGGCGTGAGCGCGAAATGAACAGTGCCAGTGCCGTCATCGAGACCAGCGTCACACTCCAGATGATCATCTGCATCCATGAAATGCTCACCTCAAACAGGGCCGGATCACCGAAGCTGATACCGCCCGAAATCAGCGAGGGCATCGCCAGATCGCGTGAACCCTGGGCCAGTCGGATATAGTTTTGCAGGAAAATCGACATGCCAATCGCCGTGATCAGAGGTATCAGACGCGGACCGCCACGCAGGGGCCGATAGGCCACCCGCTCGATTGCATAACCATAGGTGGATGAAATAATCACCGCCGTGATCAGTGCCAGCAAAAGGATGATCGGTAATGAACCCACCCCCATGGTGACCAATCCGATGATGGTGATGAAAGCGGTATAGGTACCGATCATGTAGACCTCGCCGTGGGCGAAGTTGATCATGCCGATAATGCCGTACACCATGGTGTAACCGATGGCGATCAGGGCGTAGGTTGAGCCGATGGTCAGTCCGTTGATCAGCTGCTGCAGGACATAGAGGGCGGTTTCACTCATCTGCATTCTCCAGGCTGCGAGCCCCGTCAGGTAGACGGGGCTCAGACGGGACGGAGTTTATTCGCTGAGAGCGGTCTTGCTGCCATCGGCGTGGAGGCGGTACACCATGAAGGTGGATTCGGTCAGGTCCCCCCTTGCGTCGAAACCAATCTCGCCGATGGTGGTATCAAAGCGGTTGGCTCGAAGATATTCTGCCAGCGCATAGGGGTCGGTTTCGCCAGTGGCCTTGATGGCGTCGGTCATAACCTGTATTGCGGCATAAGCCGGGAACACGAACGGACCTGAAGGGTCTTCATTTCGTGCCTTGAAGGCTTCGGTCAACGCGGCATTTTCCGGGTTCTGGTCAAAGCTTTTCGGGGCGGTGGCCAGTACGCCTTCCATCGCCTCGCCTGCAATGGCAGCCAAGTCCGAATTCACTACCCCCTCAGGACCCATGAACGGTACATCAAAGCCCTTTTCACGGGACTGTCGCAGAATCAGCCCCAACTCCGGGTGGTAACCGCCGTAGTAAACGAAATCAATATTGTTGCGCTTGAGCTTGGCGATCAGCGCCGAGAAGTCTTTGTCTCCAGGGGTAACACCTTCAAACATCTCGGCTTCGATGCCATCGGCAGCCAGCAGATCCTTAACGGTTGTGGCAAGGCCTTCACCGTACTGCTGTTTGTCGTGAATAACGGCCAGCCGCTCCGGTTTGACGTGATCACGGATATGCGCCGCCGCCAGGCTGCCCTGAAGACTGTCCAGGCCGATGGTGCGGAAAATCAGCTCATATCCCTTTTCGGTAATGGTGGGAGAAGTGGATGCGGCGGTGATCATCAATACGCCCTCTTCCTCGTAAATATCCGAGGCCGGTTCGGTTGAACTGGAGCAGAGGTGGCCGATTACGTGCCGAATATCATCATTGACGATGCGGTTGGCGACGGCCACAGCCTGTTTGGGGTCGCAGGCATCATCGTAAATAATGCCTTCAAGCGTCTGACCGTTGATGCCACCGGCCTCATTGATCTGGCGGATCGCCATCATCGCGCCGATCTTTTGCATGTCACCATACTGGGCAACGGGGCCGGTAACAGGGCCTGCAATACCGATTTTCAGAGATTCAGCCTGTACGCTGGAGACTGCGGCCAGCAGTGAACCTGCCGCCAGCAGGGTTTTTCCGAAAGATCCGAACGTCTGCTTCATGTTATTCCCCTATGGGCTTCTAGTCAGGGCGGCCGTCCCGGCTGAGGTGCCGCCTGTTATATTTGTTGGTGACTATCGGTTTGATTATTACACAGTTTTTTTATATCTGCGTAACCTCGATAGGTGGCACCTGCAGGATCTGCTACACTCGCGCCATCATACGGGGCCGCGATTGAAACCAGCAAAACCCTTGCCACTTTTAACACCCGGGAGGTGCCTATGCGCGCGTATTTCTCATCTTGTTTTCTGTTCATGTTCCTGCTTGCACTCCCGTTGGGAGTGCAAGCGGACAGTTTGGGTGAAGCGGCGATAGAGGCTTATATCGATAGCCTGGGGCCGGTGCGGCAGCTGGGTGAAAAGCTGCAGGCCGAAGGCAAGCAAAGCTTCCTCGAACGTGAAATCACGCCGCGCAACGGTGAGCTGTTTGACCCCCACACCCGGGGGGTAAAAGTGTTGCAGCGAGAATCAACTGATGACTACAGCGAGCTGGGTCGGATTGTGCGCCAATATGGCTTTACCAGTGCGGAGAGTTGGGCGCTGACCGGTGACCGTGTTGTGCTCGCTTACGGTGCGATCAAGGCCGAGGCGGAAAGCCCTGAAATCCTGCAGCTGGCACAGCAGATGCAGGGAATGGATCCGCAAATGCTGCAGCTAGTGCCACCGGAGATGCGTCAGCAGATGGAGCAGGCGGTGAGTATTGCGCGCACACTGGCGCAGGTACCGGCGGCAGACAAGCAGAGTGTTAGGCCCTACACAGCTCAACTGGACCGTATTTTTTCCCAACCCTGAACACCAAAGTAAGGAGAGGCGGCATGTCCTCACTGGTTTATTGCACTGCCCAGTTCAAGCCTCGGCCCGGCAAGGAAGCCGAGCTGTTTCGCGCATTACAGATGCTGGAACCCAACGCCCACCGTGAAGATGCCTGTGTGCAGTACACGGTGACGCGTCAGATCAGCAGCCCATTTGCCGAAGGCACCAGTTTTCCGATTGTGTTCCACGAAATCTGGAGCGATATGGAAAGCTTTGAAGCGCACTGCCAGCGCAGGGAAATCGTCGAATTCTTCGAACGTTACTGCAAGGCCGAAGATGGTCTGGCCGAAGACTGGAATGTTTGTATATACACCGACGAGCCGGAAAACTTCGACGCGCCCCAGTTCGGATAGGTCTTTGCACCATTCAGGTGCAACTTTCCGGCCGGCGGACCCGTTTCAGCCGCTGAAAAGCGGCGAGTGGGACTGGTCCGTTTCTTGCTTGAGTCCTTCTGTATCCGAGTAAAGTTAGCGGTCATGGATAAATGGAGGCGACCATGGGCACACTTGCGGCTGATTTCGGTGGACTGACAGCGCAACTCTTTGAACTTGTTCAACTGCGGGCAACAGGCACCCTGTTTGTGGTCAGTGCAGATAACCATGCGGCTCAGGTTGTGCTGTCCAAGGGGCAACTGCTGGGTGTTGCATATAATGGGCTGCACAATGAAAACGCGGTGGCTCAGCTGGCCAGTCTGGCACCACTGCGCTTTTCCTTTACACCCGAGCTGATTTATCCACTGATGGAAACCCTGTTGCCTGACCAGGCGGAGCAGTTGCTGGAACGCCTGGGGTATCGCGACACGCCGGCTGTTGCACATCCGCTCGTTGAAGAGGACGAGCCGACCGACTCTGTGGCAGCGCCGGATGGGTCCAGAACCCCACTGATGGTGTACCGCGGGCGTGTTATTCAGGGGTAACCCTATTGACACTCAAGCTGACAGGCCTATCCTGAATTTGACACCTTTGTCTGTTGAGGTTGATCCGTTGCGATCAAAATTTGCCTGTTGGTTTCATGTTGCCGAGATGCCTTCGGCAAGAACGATCGGAAAGCCGACTGTTCTGTTTTTTTTGGCAGTATTGCTGTTTTACGGTTTTGAGGGCGGTGCAGTCCCCAAACCGGGAGACGAAAGCCTTGCCGTCATCAGTACCGACTTGCTGCTGGATAACACCCAGACTGACACCGATTTGTTTCTGCCGCAGCCATTACACACCTCCTGTGACAGCCTGCCTGCTCCTTGTCTCGACGAAATAGCTGATCAAAGGGAATCAACCTTTGAGGCTTCTTACCGGTCACGCGCACCGCCGTTCGCCTGCTTTTGTGGCAGCCATAACACTATCGGCTAGAGGCCGATCTGGATTACCGAACGGAGCGCTGGTACAGCGCGAGGAAAAGAACATGAAGAACTACCATGAGTTGAAAACCATCGGCCTTGAGGACTACACCCGCCTTGCTGAAGGTGCAGATCACGCCATCACCAACCTGGATTCACCGGCACAACTGGTGATGACCGATTTTCGTCAAACACCACCACTGACCATGAATCTGACCGAAAGCATCAGTGATGCCACCCAGGCGATGCGCAAGGTGCATGTGCGTTCGGTCATCGTCACCGACAGCAGCAAGGCTTTCCGCGGCATTCTGACCGTGATCGATCTGGAAAGTCGCAAGGTGCTCAGCCAAGCTACCAGCCTGGGCCTCAAGCGTGAGGACCTGAGTATCAAGGACGTGATGGTCAGTCGTGACAAGCTGCGCGGAGTGCCATTGTCAGCCCTGCAACAGGGTACCATCGGCGATCTGCTCAAGACGCTGCGTCATGAAGGTAGCATGCACATGCTGGTGGTTGACCCGGAGTCACAGGAGATCTGCGGCATTATTTCTGCCAGTGAAATTGCCCGTCGTTTGCAGGTGCCGGTCGAAATCAATCTTCAGGCGTCCAGTTTCCGGGATCTTGTGGATGTGCTTTTCGGTCGTGGAGAGTCTGTTTGATCCCTTTGTTCACGGGCCCTAAGTTCACGGGGCGTTGAATGAGCGTAGCTGAGGTTGGCACAGGTCAATCTCGGCTACTACAGGATCTGCCATACTGAACGCTTAATCCCGGATAACAGGAGTTGGGCATGGCCAGGTCAGAAACACGGATGATGGATGGCAACGAAGCAGCTGCCACCATCGCCCACCAGCTCAATGATGTCATCGCCATCTATCCGATAACGCCGGCTTCGGTGATGGGTGAGCTGGCTGACAGCTGGAGCAATGCGGGGCGCCCCAATCTCTGGGGCAGTGTGCCGGAAGTGATTGAGCTGCAGAGCGAAGCCGGTGCCGCTGGTGCCGTACACGGTTCACTTCAGGCCGGAGCCAAAACCTGCACCTTCACCGCCTCGCAGGGGCTGCTGCTGAAAATCCCCAACATGTTCAAGATTGCCGGTGAGCTGACGCCGACGGTGTTTCATATTGCGGCGCGCTCGGTGGCAACTCACGCACTGTCAATTTTCTGTGACCACAGCGATGTGATGGCTGCACGCACCACTGGCTTTGCTATCCTGGCTTCAGGCAATGCGCAAGAGGTGATGGATATTGCCACCATTGCCGAGATGGCCACGCTGGAAGGGCGGGTGCCGGTGCTGCACTTCTTCGATGGCTTTCGTACCAGCCACGAAATCAGCAAGGTAGAGCTGGTTACAACGGCCCAGCTGCAGCAGCTGATCGATCCCGGTTTGATCAGGGCCTGCCGTGACCGAGCACTGTCTCCCGAGCACCCCTTTATTCGCGGCACCTCACAAAACCCGGATCTCTTTTTTCAGTCACGCGAAGCGTGTAACCCCTATTACGACGCCTTTCCGGCCATTGTGCAAAACGCAATGGATCGCTTTGCAGCGGTTACGGGCCGCCAATATTCGCTGTATGAGTACAGCGGAGCCAACGATGCCGAACGGGTCGTTGTGGTGATGGGATCAGCCAGCCAGACGGTGGTTGAAACCGTAGAACATCTCAATGCCGAAGGCGAAAAGGTTGGGCTGCTGAACGTACGCCTGTTCCGGCCTTTTGCCTCTGAGCGGCTGCTGCAACAGCTGCCGGACACTGTGCGTGCCATTGCGGTGCTGGATCGCACCAAGGAGCCTGGCTCGGATGGCGAGCCGCTGCTCAAGGATATCACCACAGCTGTTTTCAACGCCTGCAGCGAAGATGCCTGGCGGGGCACTGGACTGCCGCGCATTCTGGGTGGGCGCTTTGGCCTGTCATCAAAGGAGTTTACTCCCGGCATGGTCAAGGCGGTGTTCGACCATCTGGCCCGCCCGGAAGGCAAGCGTGAATTTACCATCGGTATTGACGACGATGTCACGCGCCTGAGCCTGCGTTGGGATGAAAGCTTTCGCAACCGTGCCGCGAGACAGCAGGTGCAGGCCGTTTTTTACGGCCTGGGAGCAGACGGAACGGTATCCGCCAACAAGAACAGCATTCGCATTATCGGAGAAAAGCCAGGTCGGTTTGCGCAGGGGCACTTTGTCTACGATTCGAAGAAATCCGGTGCGGTCACCGTCTCGCATCTGCGTTTTGGTCCTGAGCCAATACGCTCGGCCTACGAGGTTCAAAGCGGTGAGGCTGATTTTGTTGGCTGTCATCAGCCCGTTTTTCTGGATCGCTATCCGATGCTGGAAAAGGCAAAACCGAAAGCCACCGTGCTGATCAATACGCCTCTGACGGGAGAAGTTTTCTGGCAGTCGCTGCCGCAGCCGGTGCAGCGGCAGATGATCGACAGGCAGCTGAAGGTTTGGCTGATCGATGCCTATCAAGTGGCGGCTGATGTCGGGCTTGGCAAACGCATCAATACCATCATGCAGACCTGCTTTTTTGCGCTGACCGATATTCTGCCAAGGGATGAGGCGATTGCGCAGGTAAAAGCCGCTGTTGAGTCCACCTACGGCAAGCGCAGCGCGCGTATTGCACAGATGAATATTGCAGCCATCGACAATGCGCTGGCACATTTGCAGCCCTTTGACGTGCCGGATCAGGCACAGAGCCTGATACCGATGCACCAAGTGAATGCTGCTGACGCGACTGCTTTTGTGCGCGAAGTCACGGCAGAGTTGATTTCTGGGCGCGGCGACCGGATACCGGTCAGCCGGGTGCCCATCGACGGTACCTGGCCCAGTGGCACGGCGGCCTATGAAAAGCGGGATCTGGCACTTGAGTTGCCGCAATGGGAAGAGGAGCTCTGTACCCACTGCGGCAAGTGCGTATTTGTCTGTCCGCACTCGGTGATCCGTTCCAAGGCGTTCCCCGAGACACTGGTGAAAGGAGCGCCCGAGGGCTTCAAGGCAGTGCCGATCAAGGGAGCGAAAGACTTCCCTGAGGGTACCGTGATCAGTTATCAGATCTCGCCGGATGACTGCACTGGCTGTACCCTCTGTGTCGAGATATGCCCAATTCATGACAAATCGAACCAGAGCCGCAAGGCACTGAACATGGTTCCCAAGGACGATATCCTGGTACGTGAACGGGCTAACTGGGAGTTTTTCCGCCAGCTGCCGGAATTTGACCGTACCGGACTCAAGGCCAGCACCATGAAAGGATCCATGCTGATGCAGCCGCTGTTCGAGTTCAGTGGCGCCTGCTCCGGCTGTGGTGAAACGCCTTACATTCGGCTGCTCAGCCAACTGTTCGGTGATCACATGCTGGTTGCCAACGCCACTGGCTGTTCGTCTATTTATGGCGGCAACCTGCCGACTACTCCCTGGACGATGAACGCGGAAGGGCGTGGACCTGCCTGGAACAATTCCCTGTTTGAAGACAACGCCGAATTTGGCCTCGGCATGCGGGCCGCGCTGGACAAGCAAACGGAATACGCTATTGAGTTGCTGCAGGCCTTGAGTGACCGACTGGAAGCGCACCTGGTGGAGGAGTTGCTGCAGGCTGATCAGAACGATGAGGCCGGTATCCGTGCCCAGCGGGAGCGGGTTGCGAGGCTGCGCCAGCGCCTGCAGGGAATGGATGACTTGCGTGCGCATGAGCTCTATCACCTGGCAGACAAACTGTGTCGTCACAGTGTCTGGATTATCGGTGGTGATGGGTGGGCCTACGATATTGGCTACGGTGGGCTTGATCATGTGCTGGCGTCCGGTCGTAACGTCAATATTCTGGTGCTGGATACCGAGGTCTATTCCAATACCGGTGGCCAGACTTCCAAGGCAACGCCGCGCGGTGCCGTCGCCAAGTTTTCCGCCGGCGGCAAGCCGGTGGCGAAGAAGGATCTAGCCCGTATCGCCATGGATTACGAGCACGTCTATGTCGCTCATGTTGCCTATGCCGCCAAGGATATGCAGACATTGCACGCCTTTCAGGAGGCTGAAAGCTGGGACGGTCCTTCACTGATCATCGCTTATTCACCCTGTATTGCG
This sequence comes from Marinobacterium sp. MBR-111, assembly GCF_040547585.1. NCBI lineage: Bacteria > Pseudomonadati > Pseudomonadota > Gammaproteobacteria > Oceanospirillales > Oceanospirillaceae > Marinobacterium > Marinobacterium sp. MBR-111. Next base: position 85,832 of record NZ_JBEPQA010000009.1, on the reverse strand, counting down.
CATGGTTTTAATCTGTCTGGCGACAACCATGAGCATCAGCGCCTGGCGGTGGAATCCGGTCACTGGCCACTCTTCCGCTACGACCCGCGCCGGGCCGAGCAGGGCGAGAATCCGCTCAAACTGGATTCCAAACCGCCTTCCATCCCCTATGCTCAGTTCGCCCGTTCCGAGGCGCGTTTCAGCATGCTTGCACGGGCCAACCCCGAAGCGTCCAAGGTGTTTCTGGAGCAGGCCCAGAGGGAGGTTAACGAACGCTACCACCGCTATGAACAATTGGCCGGACTGAGCTGGTCCGCCGTAGAAAGTGCATCGGCAGAGAGTGCGCCTGCCGGCACAGAGCCGGAAACAGGAGGCCAGAATGAGTAAGCGATTGCATACCCGCTATCTGGGGTTTGAACTGGATAGTCCACTGGTGCCTTCAGCTTCACCGTTGACAGCCACACTGGATGGCGCCTGTCGGCTCGAAGATGCAGGAGCCGCGGCCATTGTCATGCACAGCCTGTTTGAGGAAGAGTGCAGCCGTGACCATGAGCTGCTGCATCATTTCTTGTATGAACAGGAAATAGGGCACTTTGAATCGGATGATTTCCTGCCCGTACCTGATGCCTTCCGTACCGCTGAAGAACACTATCTCGAACGGCTGCAGAGTATGAAGTCGCGCCTGAAAGTACCGGTGATCGCCAGCCTCAACGGGGTCAGCCGAGGCGGCTGGGCAGAGCATGCCGTGCAACTGGCACAGGCCGGCGCCGATGCACTTGAGCTGAACATCTATCATATAGCGGCTTCGGTACGCGAGAGTGGCGCCGAAGTGGAACAGCGTTATCTGGATATCCTCACCTCAGTACGGTCAGCCGTACCGCAGTTGCCGCTGGCGGTGAAGCTGTCGTCCCGCTTTTCCAGCCCGGTGCATATGGTGAACCTGTTGCGTGAAGCGGGTGCTGATGCGGTGGTCCTGTTCAACCGCTTTATTGAGCCAACGCTGGATCTGGATACGCTGAAGATAAAACCCCAATTGCAGCTGTCCAGCCCGGCCGAGTTGAATGAGCGTCTGCGCTGGGCTGCAATCATCCGTGCTCAGGTGGCGCTGGATATGGCGATTACCGGTGGCGTGCATACCGGTGAAGATGTTATTCGCACTCAGCTCGTCGGTGCCGAAGTCGCTCAATTGGCCAGCGTGCTGATGCAGCAGGGAGAGGGTGTGCTGAAGCAGATGCGGGACACGATCCTGAACTGGCTGGATCAACATGAATATGAATCTTTGGATCAGCTGCGCGGCAGTGTCAGTTATGCCCGTGCCGAGGACCCCTCCGGCTGGGAGCGGGCCAACTATCTGGATACACTGGATCAGTGGTGCCCTTGAGGCAATGCGCGAAAGAAATGTCTTATAAAGGGAAAAGATTTTTCATTGAGCGGATTTTTTACTTTTCTCGGTTAACCGATCAGTTATCATCTATAGTCATTCAATACATTCATATGTCACCAAATAGTGACACACCCTCAGGGTCGAGGAAGGGGAGAAGTGCTGGTTGAATCTTAAATCAAGGCTCAGCCTCCTCGCAGTCGTACTGATTCTTGCGTCAGCCGCTGCTGTCTGGATCTCGGTTCAGACCCTGGCAGAACGGATCATTACGGAGTGGGCGCTCAGATACGTTGAAAAGCAGGTTCTTTACGATAAGGAGCGGGTGCTGCAACCGCTGCTGCGTGAGATCGTGCTTGCACGTCAGCTGTCGAGTTCACCGGTGTTGATCGAATGGCTGGAAGACCCGGATAACATCCTCGCCGAGTATCATGGCTTGATGGAGCTGGAGCGTTACCGCGAAAGCTTTACCGACAGCAACTATTTCCTCGGTATATTGCGCAATGGGCACTATTATTACAACAATGCCGAAAACGAGTTTGCCGGCGACCAGATGCGTTACCGGCTCAGTGCCTCTGAGCCGGCAGATCGCTGGTTCTTCGATTTGATCGAGCAGAACCGCGACCTGCATATCAATGTTAACCCTGATGCTCACCTCGGCGTTACCAAGCTATGGGTGGATGTGCTGCTGCGTAATCCCTCGGGTGAGGTTCTGGGAGTTGCCGGTACCGGCCTCAATCTCAGTAGTTTCCTCAATGACATTGTCGACAGCGGTGAAGAGGGCATCACCAGTCTGTTCGTGAATCATCAGGGCGCGATCCAGCTCTATCGCGATCAGTCGATGATCGATTTTGCCAGTCTCACCAAGAATGACAATGAACAGAGCCGTTTGAGCGTGATGATGCCGGGCGAAGACTACACACAGTTGAAGCAGGCCATGGCGCAGGTGAAGGAAGACCCCCAGGAAGTGATCAGTCGGTTTGTCACCCTCGATGGCAAACGCTATCTTGCCGGGGTGGCATATCTGCCTGATATTGATTGGTATGAAGTCACCCTGATGGATCTGCACCGCTTGCTGCCGCTGAGTCGGTTCAACTCCATTCTGATGATATTTGGTATTTCGCTGCTGATTACGGTACTGGTGTTTCACATTGTACTGGGCCGGGTGGTGCTGGAGCCTCTTCAGGCGCTGGACCGGGCCATTCGACGTTTCCGTAAGGGAGAATACACCGGCGAGCCACTGAACGTGCGTGCCAGTGGTGAAGTCGCACGGCTGGTGGAAGAGTTCGAAAAAATGAGTCGTGAGGTATACGAGGCGCGCACTAACCTTGAGCAGAAAGTACAGGAGCGGACCGAAGCGCTGAACCAGCTCAGCCAGACCGACCCATTGACCGGCTTGCTGAACCGACGCGGCATGGATCAGCGTTTGCGGGAAGAGCTCAAGCGCAGTGCCCGCGAAGGTCGTCCACTGGGCATCATCTGGATCGATCTGGACCTGTTTAAGGAGATCAATGATCGCTACGGTCATGCTGTCGGCGATGAAGCCCTGGTGGTGGTGGCGACGGTGTTGCGTTCGGTGTTGCGTGAGTATGACGCGGCCTCACGCTGGGGGGGGGACGAATTCCTGATCATGATCCGTGATGCAGACAGGGGCTTGGTCGAACATATCTGTGAGCGTCTGCTGCGAGTAATCCGCGGTCAGGTAGTCAGAACACCCTGCGGTGCATCCCTGAGCATGACCTTCAGTATTGGTGCCAGTCTGACCCACACCGAAGACCATGAAGAGGTGCTGCGGCAGGCTGATGCCGCGCTCTATGCGGCCAAACAGGATGGGCGTAACGGTTATCGGCTTTACACTGAGGTACTGGAGACTCAGTCCATCCTTGAAGTTGTGGATCAGACGGAAGGTCTGGCTGAAGCCGGTATTAAAATTCGTCATTCAGTCGATTGATTAACTCCTCTCGCAGGCTCAGCCGTTTCACCGCATCTTCACCGAGCAGGCGGGCCGTTTGCAACAACAGGGTTTCACTCAAAAACTGGCTCGCGATCATGCTGTTGGTGTACAGCGGACTGTCGCCAGAGCTGATCAGGGTACAATCGGCCAGCTGTGCCAGGGGGGAGTGATGGCTGTCGGTGAGGGTCAGCAGGGGTAGGCCATATTGATGTGCCACCTGGGCAAGCATCACCGAATCCCGACTGTACGGCTCGGAACCGAACATCACCAGCAGGTCGCGCTTGCCTAGCTCGGCCAGCGCCTGCGCCTGACCTTCTCCGGCCGCGCCGACCACCGCCGTATCATCGCGAATCAGTCCCAGCATGTAACTGAACATTACCGCCAAGCCGAATGACTGGCGCCGCCCCGCCACACGGATACGGCGCGCCTTGACCAGCATCCCGGCAGCCGTCAGCAGCTGCTCTTCATTCAGTTGGCCGGCGCTTTGGGTCAGGTTGTGGATCTGACGCTGCAGATGCTGACCGACCCGGCTGGATATACTTGCATTTTGATCACCGCTCACCAGTGCGCTGGCCTGTGCGCTGTAGTAGCGTCCCGGTTGGCTCAGTGCCTGACGGAACAGGGCTTGAAACTGCACAAAACCGGTAAAGCCCAGCAGCTTGGCCAGCCGGGTCAGGGAGGCGGGGCTGACCCCCGTAGCTTGTGCCAGCTCGGTGATGCTTTGGGTCGCGACCAGGCGAGGATCATCCAGCATCAGACAGAGCGCGTTCAGCAGCCGTTTGCCCATTGGCAGCTGCAACTCGCCGCGCTTGAGCAGGGATGGCAGCTTGCGCAGCTGAGCCAGCGAGCCGGGTGGAAAGGTGAAAGGGGTACTCATCGCATTTTTATTCCTTTTTATCCCGTTTTTGCCTCATATTCATATCTTTATGAAAATAAAAGATAAATAAGGAATTTGGTGGAAAATCCATCTGAAATATGAAAATAATTTTCCATATGATAGTCGATTATTGAAAAGATTTTCAGCTGGTCCATATTACCCCACATATCAATACCCACAGGACCCGCAATCATGTCAGTCGATGCCTATCTTCGCCCCATCAACCACTCTGAAACACTGCTGATCAACGAGCGCTCCGGTGCACTTGAAGCCAGCCGCAAGGTGTTTCGTTTCGGTTTTGGCCAGTCACCCTTTCCGGTGCCGGCGGAGGTGTCGACACGCCTGAGCGAGCACGCCGCAGAAAAATCCTACCTGCCGGTGCAAGGGCTGAAGCCTCTGCGTGAAGCTGTAGCCACATTTCATCGAGAACAGGATGGTGTGGACTGGCAGGCTGAGCGTGTACTGATAGGTCCGGGCAGCAAGCTGCTGATTTATGCAGTGATGGCGGCGTTTACTCGCGCCGAAGTGCTGTTGATTTCTCCCAGCTGGGTCTCCTATGAGCCGCAGGCGCATTTGGCTGGTCATGCGGTACATCGGCTGCAGACCACAGCAGAAAGTCATTGGCGACTGAGCGCCGAGCAGTTGGAGAAGTTCTGTGCCGCGCGTGAGCAGCCTGAACTGCCGCTGATTCTGGTGCTAAACTATCCAGGCAACCCCAGTGGCACCACCTACGGCGAAGCCGAACTGCAGGCGCTGGCCGGTGTGATGCGACGCTACAACATTCTGGTGATCAGTGATGAGATCTACGGCATGCTCAACCATACAGGCCAGCATCGTTCACTGGCGCGCTACTATCCGGAAGGCACACTGGTAACCGGAGGGCTGTCCAAGTGGTGTGGAGCCGGTGGCTGGCGCCTGGGCGTGATGCATGTGCCGGAAGCCTTGGCGGGAAATCTGTTGCCGCGTCTGCTTGGTGTGGCATCCGAGACCTGGTCCTGCGTCAGCTCTCCGGTGCAGTATGCCGCCATCGAGGCCTATACATTTGGGCCGGATGTTCAGGCCTATGTAGCGCGTGAGCGTGAAGTCTTGAGCCTGATCGGCAACGCGGCTGCAGCCCGGTTGAACGAGGCGGGTGTTGCCACTGCTTCACCTGAAGGCGGCTTTTACCTGTTCCCGGACTTTGCCGCCTGGCGTGACCAGCTGGCACGACGTGGAATCCACGGCTCGGATCAGCTCTGCACAGCGCTGCTGGAAGAGGCCGGTGTTGCCCTGCTGCCGGGCACGGCATTCGGCATGCCGGCGCAGGAACTGGTCGCGCGGCTTTCCTATGTGAACTTTGATGGCGACTTGGCGCTGCAGCCGGATGCCGATCTGGAACAGGTTGCACAGCCGGTACTGGAGGGTATTGGTGCCATCAATCACTGGCTGACGCAGCAGGGCCAGGAAGCAGCCTGAGGCTGCAACACAGCGTTGCTGATTTGAGTTGTGCCTTCTGCGACTGAATACGCGAAAATCCTAATCGTTTACAGTCGCATTTAAACAACAGTTTAGAAGGCCCTCATGAAACTCAACCATGTAAAAATTCGTACGGCACTGCTGGTCATTCTGCTGACCTTCAGTGCCGTACTCGTTCTGACCAGTATCAACGCCTGGCTGGCCGCCCGTGATGCCCATCGTGCATTGGCCGAACTGGATCGGATCACGCGTGAACAAACGGTGCCCGTCACCAACACCCTGATCACTGTGCTGCGTGCCCGACTCGCGGTGATAGGTGCCGAAGCCGAATACCAGAATGGTAATCTGGACAATGCCCGCTTCAGTCATGATGCTTCGGTGCGCTTTGCGCGGGAAGCGGCCGAGCTGTTCCAGCCCTTTGTTGTTACGCAAAAGTCTGACCTGATCCGGCCGATCGCGCAGCAGATGGAGCGCCGTTTCACACAGTTCCAACAGGCGATTGAACGTCTGAACAAGGCGCTGGAGGCCCGTAACCGCGACGCATTCCTGGCTGCGAACCTGGAAGCCCGGGACGCCAGTGAGGGTTACTATGCGGCGCTGTTGGAGTTTCAGCAACAGATGCGTATCAACAACGCCAAGCGCATGGAAGCGGCGGAAGGCACCTACCATCTGGCCACGGGAGAAGCGATAGCGGTGACTTTGCTGGCACTCCTGCTGGTGAGTCTGAGCCTGTGGTTTGTGCGGCGTCAGGTGATCGACCCGCTGCTGCTGGCGCAAAGCCATTTTCAGGCGATCGCATCGGGCGACCTGACCCGTGCAATTGATACCGCAAGCCGTAATGAGATCGGTGATCTGTTCCGTTCGTTGCAGGAGATGCAGCAGACCAAGCGCAGCATGATCCGCTCGCTGATGGAGTCATCCAGCCAGCTGGCATCGGCGGCGGAAGAGCTTAATTCGGTGACCGATGAAAGCCAGCGCGGCCTGCAGCAACAGAGTGATCAGTTACAGCAGGCCGCCACGGCCATAACAGAGTTGAGCACGGCGGTGGATGATGTGGCCGTCAACGCGGTGACCACTTCCGAAGCATCGCAGGCATCCAATCAACTGGCGGTGCAGTGCCGTGAAGGGGTGCGTATTACCACTACCGACATCCATGCGGTTGCGGAAGATGTGGCGCATACAGCTAAACAGGTCGGTGAGCTTGCCGAGCACAGTCGCAACATCGGTCAGATTCTGGATGTGATCCACAATGTAGCGGAGCAGACCAACCTGCTGGCGCTGAACGCAGCGATCGAAGCGGCGCGGGCGGGAGAGGCCGGGCGCGGTTTTGCTGTGGTGGCGGATGAGGTGCGCACGCTGGCACAGCGTACACAGTCTTCCACCTCGGAGATTGAGCGCTTGATTCAGGCGATGCGTGAAGGTACCGACAACGTGATGCAGTCGATGCAAACCAGCCGTGAGCGCGCCGAACGCACATTGCAGGGGGCCAATACGGCCTCAACCGCCCTGGAAGAGATTTTCCAGTCAATTGGCCAGATCAATGACCGCAATTTGGTGATCGCCAGTGCCGCCGAAGAGCAGGCACAAGTGGCCCGTGAAGTGGATCAGAATCTGGTCAACATCCGTGATCTGTCCACCCAGACCGCAGCCGGTGCCAACCAGACCAGTGCCGCCAGCCGCGAACTGTCACGGCTGGCGGTCGAAATGCACGATATGGTGGTGCACTTCCGAACCTGATCAGGCAGCGCCGATCATCCGGCGCAGCACATAGTGCAGAATCCCGCCATGGCGGAAGTAGGCCAGCTCGTTGCCGGTATCGATGCGGCAGCGCACGCTGGCCTGAACATCGCGCCCGTCAGGATAACGGATTTTCAAGGTCAACTGCTGCTGTGGTTTGAGCTGATCCAGCCCGGTCAGGCTGATCTCCTCCTCGCCGGTCAGCGCCAGCTGCCTGCGGTCGGTATTGACAAACTCCAGCGGCAATACCCCCATGCCCAGCAGATTGGAGCGGTGTATGCGCTCGAACGATTCGGCGATTACCGCTCGCACGCCGAGCAGGCGCGTACCCTTGGCGGCCCAGTCGCGTGACGAGCCGGTGCCATACTCCTTACCGGCGATTACCACCAGTTCTCGTCCTTCCTGTTGATAGCGCATGGCTGCATCGTAAATCGACAACTGTTCCCCGCTGGGGAAATGGCGGGTTTCACCCCCTTCTACCCCGTCCAGCATCTCGTTACGAATACGTACGTTGGCAAAGGTGCCACGCATCATCACTTCATGGTTGCCACGACGAGAGCCATAGGAATTGAAGTCTTTCTGCGCTACGCCCAGTTGCTGCAGGTAGCGACCGGCAGGGCTGTCTGGTTTGATCGCGCCCGCAGGCGAGATATGGTCGGTGGTGACCGAATCACCCAGCAATGCCAGAACCCGAGCACGGATGATATCCTCGACCGGCTCGGGCTTTCGGCTCATGTCTGTAAAGAAGGGGGGCTGCTGGATATAACTGGAATCGGGCCAGTCATAGGTGTTGCCAGTGGCCACTTCGATCGACTGCCACTGGGCATCACCATCAAAGACCGCAGCGTATTCACGGTGGAACATTTCGGTGTTGACCTGCTCCAGCGCTTCGGCAATTTCGGCCTGGCTGGGCCAGATATCTTTCAGGTAGACCGGTTTGCCATCTCGGTCTGTTCCGAGCGGCTCATCGGCCAGGTTGATATCCACCCGACCGGCCAGCGCAAAGGCAACCACCAGCGGCGGCGAGGCCAGCCAGTTGGTTTTCACGGCCGGGTGTACGCGGCCCTCAAAATTGCGGTTGCCGGACAGTACCGATGCAACGGTGAGATCCTGCTCACGCACGGCGATCTCGATCGGCTCCGGCAGCGGGCCGGAGTTGCCGATACAGGTGGTACAACCGTATCCCACCAGGTTAAAACCGAGTTGATCCAGTGCCCTGTTCAGCCCGGCCGCCTGCAGGTACTCGGTCACAACCTTGGAGCCGGGTGCCAGCGAGCTTTTGACCCAGGGTTTGCGCGTCAGCCCCTTTGCCACCGCCTTCTGTGCCAACAGGCCGGCCGCCAGCATTACGCCGGGGTTGGAAGTATTAGTGCAGGAGGTGATCGCCGCAATCACGACTGCGCCGTGCCGAAGCTTGAATCGCTCATCGGCGTATTCCACGTCCACTTCACCGGACGCACCGGGGGCGGGTTGTCCACCCTCGTCTTCCAGATCGCTCACTGCATCGGCTGGAGGGGCACTGAGGTTCAGCGCCATCAGTTCGTCAAAACGGGATTTCAGCTGGCTCAGCGAGACTCGATCCTGAGGCCGCTTCGGGCCTGCCAACGACGCTTCTACGGTATCCAGGTCCAACTCCAGTGTTGAGGTAAAAATCGGCTCATCGCCTGCGTTGCGCCACAGGCCCTGTTCTTTGCAGTAGGCCTCGACCAGTGTGACCTGTTCTTCGCTGCGGCCTGACAGGCGCAGGTAGCGCAGGGTTTCCTCGTCTACCGGGAAGAAACCGCAGGTAGCACCATATTCGGGCGCCATATTGGCCAGAGTGGCACGGTCGGCCAGTGGCAACTGCGCCAGACCGTCGCCGTAGAACTCGACGAACTTGCCCACCACCCCATGTTTGCGCAGCATGTCGGTCACGGTCAGGACCAAGTCGGTGGCGGTGATCCCTTCGCGCAGTGCGCCGGTGAGCTTGAAGCCTACAACCTCGGGAATCAGCATGGAGATCGGCTGTCCCAGCATCGCGGCCTCGGCCTCAATGCCGCCCACGCCCCACCCCAGAATGCCAAGGCCGTTGATCATAGTGGTGTGGGAATCGGTCCCCACCAGTGTGTCCGGGTAAACCCAGGTTGTGCCGTCGCGTTCCTCACGCCAAACCGTCTGACCCAAATACTCTAGATTGACCTGATGGCAGATACCGGTGCCCGGTGGTACAACGCGGAAGTTGTCAAACGCGGTCTGACCCCAGCGCAGGAATGCATAACGCTCGTGGTTGCGCTCCATTTCGAGTTTGACGTTGTCATGAAAGGCATCGGCGCTGGCAAAATGGTCTACCATCACCGAATGGTCGATCACCAGATCCACCGGCGACAGCGGATTGACCTGTTGTGGGTCGGCCCCGAGCGCTGCAACGGCATCACGCATGGCGGCCAGGTCAGCCACACCGGGAACGCCGGTAAAGTCCTGCATCAATACACGAGCCGGGCGGTAGGCGATCTCACGCTCGGAGTGGCCACCTTGATGCTGCCAGTCCACCAGTGCCTGCAGATCTTCAAGCTGTACCGCATCGGTATCGATATGGCGCAGCAGATTTTCCAGCAGTACCTTGAGTGAACAGGGCAGTCGGCTGATATCACCCAATGAGTCGGCAGCCTGTTTCAGACTGCTGTAAGTATATTGTTTCGACCCCAGTGTAAGGGTTTGTGTCACCTCATCTGCGTTCATCGTTTGAATCCTCCTGCCTGTGGCGTGAGTGAAAGGTTTACAAGACTAGTCATCTCCCTTGGCGGCGAGCTTGCGCGCCTGTTCTGCCCAGTCCGACAGTTGCAGCTGTACCATGCCGTTTACCGTAGAGGGTGGGTAACGCCCTTCACGGTCGGCAGCCCCGGCTTCTCGTCCGAACAGCAGTTCAATCAGCTGATCCAACTGGCTGACAGCGTGAATGGAAAACTGCCCTTCGCGACAGGCATCCACCACTTCTTCACTCAGGATCAGGTGTGGCTCGTTACTGGCCGGAATGATGACGCCATGACTGCCATCCAGCCCACGGGAGCAACACAGCTCAAAGAAGCCTTCGATTTTTTCGTTGACGCCGCCAATTGCCTGAATTTCACCATGCTGGTTGATCGAGCCGGTAACGGCAAAACTCTGTTTCAGCGGTAAACCGGTGATGGCGGACAACAGCACGCAAAGCTCGATGGCTGAAGCACTGTCGCCATCCACCGGGCCATAGGACTGTTCGAACACCAGACTGGCGTTGAGTGAAAGCGGCTGGTTACGGGCATAACGGGCACCGATGCAAGCCCCGAGGATCATCACCCCCTTGGAGTGTAGCGGCCCCCCCAGTTTGATTTCACGCTCGATGTCCAGCATGCGCCCCGTACCCATTCTGGCGGTGGCCGATATTCGACTGGGTTTGCCGAAGCGTTGATCGCCCAGCTGGAATACCGACAAACCGTTTGCTTGCCCAACGGCGCTGCCGCTGGTGTTGACGATCAGGGTGCCGCGTTCGATCTGCTGTTGCAGCAGTTCGGAATACTGGCTGCTGCGGTAGCGCTGCTGCTCAATCGCTTTCTGCACATGGCTGCGACCGGTCTGTGATGCGCCCTGGCGCAAGGCCCAGAAACTGGACTCGCGCAGCAGGTCGATCAGTTGCCCGCGGTTAAGCGACAGCTTTTCGCTGTCGTCCATCTGGCGCGAGCTGTGTTCGATCACCGCTTCCAGCGCACTGCGGTCAAAATGCGTCAGACCCTCTTCACGTACCAGCATGGCGATCAGGCCGATATAGCCCTGCAGGTTCTCGCGGTCACGATCAAAGCCTTCGGCGAAGTCGGCATAGACCTTGAACAGGGTGGTGAACTCCGGATCGTAATGCTTGAGCAGATAGTAGAGGCGCCGGTCTCCGATCAGCACCACGCGCACATTGAGCGGAACCGGCTCCGGCTCCAGCGAGCGGGTGCCACTGATGCCGTACATCTTTTCCAGCGGGTCGATGCGAATCTCACGGTTGCGCAGGGCACGTTTCAAGCCCTCCCAGGCAAAAGGGAAGGAGAGCAGTTTCTGGGCATCCACCACCAGGTAGCCGCCGTTGGCGCGGTGAAGAGCACCGGGCTGGATCAGACTGAAATCGGTGCTCAAAGTGCCGAAGTGAGCTTCGTACTCAATTCGACCGATCAGATTCTGGTAGCTGGGAATGTCCTCGTAGACAACGGGCGCACCGCCGTTTTTCTCATGCCCCACCAGCACATTGATTTGATAACGGCGGAACTTACCGGAGCGGGCACGTTTGTGCAGCGGGGCACGCTCCTCTTCTTCCGAGGGGAAAAAGTCGTCCACATTCTCGATCATGTCCTGATGGATGGTATCGAGGAAGTCGAGCACTTCGGTATGGCTGCCGTACTTCTGGCGCAGGTTGTTCAGTGCCGGATCGATAACGCCCTGGGTGGTTTCCTGCTCCAGCTCACGAATGCGTGCCTGATGCTCCTGGTGCATTTTGGGGACTTCATGTACCAGCTCTGTCAGCTCCTCGTTCAGCTCGTCCACCGCCGCCTTGATTTTGGCGCGTTCCTCCTCCGGCAGTTGGTTGAACTGATCCGGCGTCATCAGCTTGCCGTCACGTACCGGTCCCAGCGTATAGCCCCCGGGGGTACGCATCAGGGTGATACCGGACTCGCGCGCCTTCTGCCCCAGTGCCTTGAAGTTTTGCTCCTCTCGCGCCTGAAACTCGTCGTTCAGTTGCTGCAGCTGGTTACGATATTCATCACTTTTAAACTGCGCCGGAACACGCAGCAGCAGGACTTCAATCAGCTTGCGAAGATCTTCATGCAGGTTTTGCCCCATGCCTCGGGGCATGATCAGTTTGAACGGCTGGTTGGGGCGGTCGAAATTGTGGATGTAGCAACAATCACTCGGTTCTTCACCGCTGGCGGCCTCGGCGCTGACGATGCGGGATACCAGCTCCCGTTTGCCGACGCCGGTAGAGCCGCTGACAAAAATGTTGTAGCCGGGATGATCCATGCCGATGGCAAACTGAATCGCATCCAGCGCCCGTGATTGCCCCAGAACCGAGTAGTCTGGCGTGATATCGGTGGTTGAGGTGATGCCCAGCGCTTCAAGGTCACAGCGATGGCGCAACTGTTCGGGTTTCAGCAAGGTCTCGTGCATGTCAGCATCCATTGATTGCGGATTCAGAGTATCCATAAGGTTAGCAGTGCCAGGGCAACTGCGAACAGCAAGCCGGGCCAGAGCGGGCGACACAGTGAAGCATGGCCGGCAAACAGTGCCAGACCACCCTTGACCAATGTGTTGGTGATCGCGGCCAGGGTAATTCCGGTGACGGCCGTTTCGCTGCCGATGCTGTCCTGTGCCATGCGAGCCAGCGTCAGCGTGATGGCATCAACATCGGTCAGGCCGGCGACAATGGACACCAGCCACAGCCCCTGCTCGCCCATATGCTCTCGAATGCCGTGAGCGATCAGCAGGATGGCCGCCAATAAAAGGCCGAACTGAAGGGCCGGGATCAGTTGGAAGGGCTGTGTCGAGAGCTTGCTGGTATCCACTTCTGCATAGGGTTCTCGTTTGATCCAGAGCCACACTGCGCTGATTACGCAGGCCAGCATCATGGCCAGCATCGGAGGCAGGAGCGGCGGCAGTAACTCGGGGTTGATCACAGCCACTTCGAGCAGAATGCGTGGATACATGATGGCCGAGGCCAGCAGAATGCCACAGGCCAGCAGCCGAGGCATGGGCACGCGGGCATTCATGCGTGCCAGACTCAGGGTCAGTGCGGTACTGGATGCCAGCCCTCCCAGAATGCTGGTAATCATCACCCCCTTGTCGGGCCCGGTCAGGCGCATGGCAAAGTAGGCTGCCAGACTGATACCGGCGATCAGCACTACCATCAGCCAGATTTCGTAGGGGTTAAGTGCATCCCAAGGGCCGTAGCTCTGGTTGGGCAGTACCGGCAGCAGTACAGCCGAGATCAGAGCCAGCTGCAGGATACCGCGCATCTCGCTGTCGCTCAGGTGCTCCAGCGCCTGATGCAGTGTCTGCTTGAAGTGCAGCACGATGGTGGTGATGACCGCCACGGCAACGGCCAGGCTCAGGTCGCCCAGTACGGTGAGCAGGCCGGTCAGGTAGGTGACGATCCCGGCCACAACGGTGGTCATGCCGTAGTCGTGGTCATCATTCGAATCGAGCCAGTGCGCCAGCCCCAGCAGCAGCGTCACTGCCAGCCCCATGGCGATGGCGATGCCGGGTCCCAGTGGCGTTGTCAGCAATCCGGCCAGTGCGCCGCTGAGGGCCAGCAGACCGAAGGTGCGGATTCCGGCAATACGACCGCCGGCGGGTGTATTGCGCTCGTGCCAGCCGCGCTGCAGCCCGATCAACATGCCCAGCGCCAGCGCCACCAGTAACAGCAAGAGTTGAGAGTTGTCCATGTACCCTCCTGCAGGACTGCCAAGGCAGCCCGATTGACTCACTACAGGGTAACAGATCCTGTACGGAACGGGAGTCCGGACGTCGGGGAATACGAGGCAAAAAAAAGGCGCCTCAGGAGGGGCGCCAAACGCTTAGAGCATCGGGATGGAGGGGCGGGTTACATCCGCCCCTCGGTTTCATAGCGCTGGTGCCAGCTCAGAGCTTCATCCAGCAGGTGTGGCGTATGCATGCCGCGACCGCTGGCACAGGCGCGGTTGAAATAGTCCAGCAGGCGTTCGCGGAAATCCGGATGTGCACAGTTGTTGATGATCGCATGGGCACGCTGGCGGGGTGACAGTCCGCGCAGATCCGCCAGACCCTGTTCGGTGACGATGATCTTCACGTCGTGTTCGGTGTGATCCACATGGGACACCATCGGTACGATGGAGGAGATCGCGCCGTCCTTGGCCGTGGAGGGCGAGACAAAGATCGACAGATAGCCGTTGCGGGCAAAATCCCCTGAACCGCCGATACCGTTCATCATCCGGCTGCCCATAATGTGGGTCGAGTTCACGTTGCCGTAAATATCGGCTTCGATCAGCCCGTTCATGGCGATGATGCCGAGCCGACGGGCCAGCTCCGGATGGTTGGAGATGTCCTGCTGGCGCAGAATGATCTTGTCGCGGTACAGGTCGATATTCTCATCGAACTCGCGGATGCCGTCGGGACTCAGCGAGAAGGCGGTGGCCGAGGCAACGCCCAGGGTACCGGACTTGAGCATCTTCAGCATGCCGTCCTGAATCACTTCGGTGAAGGCTGTCAGGTTTTTGAACGGGCCTGCATCCAATCCTTCCAGTACCGCATTGGGAATGTTGCCCACACCGGACTGAATCGGCAGCAACTCTTTCGGCAGGCGACCGATTTCGATCTCGCGCTGGAAGAATTCGAGAATGTGCTCGGCTATCCGCCTGGAGGTGGCATCCGGTGCCTTGAACGGGGAGTTGCGATCCGCCGCCGAGGTTTCCACCACTGCAATCACTTTATCCACAGGGCAGTGCAGATAGGCTTCACCGATGCGATCCGCCGGATGGGTCAGCATGATCGGTTTGCGATTGGGGGGCAGGGCGGTACCGTAATAGATGTCGTGCATCCCTTCCAGCTTGGCGTTTTGCTGGGCGTTGACCTCAAGAATGATTTTGTCGGCCTGCTCGATCCAGGTCTTGTTGTTACCGACGGACGAAGAAGGGATCAGGCTGCCATCCTCGCGGATACCGGCGACTTCGATCAGGGCGATATCCATCTTGCCGAGAAAGCCTGACCAGGCGTATTGCGACACTTCAGACAGGTGGTAATCCACATACTCCATCGTGCCACTGTTGATCCGTCCGCGGCAGATAGGGTCGCTCTGGAACGGCAGGCGCATTTCGATACCGTCCACTTCCGCCAGTGCGCCATCCAGCTCGGGAGCAGTGGAGGCACCGGTCCAGACATTGATCCGAAACGGTTTGCCGCCGGTGGCATTGTGATGGCGAATACGCTCGGCCAGCGCCGCGGGTACAGCCTTGGGATAACCGGCACCGGTAAAGCCGCTCATGCCGACGTTGGCGCCGGGAGAGATCAGTTCAGCAGCCTGCTCGGCGCTCATGATGCGCTCACGCAAACGCGAACACAAAATTCGTGAAGTTGAAGACATGGTCGTTCCTGTTTGTTGTCAACAAGCCTGCATATTCTGATAGTGATTAATATTTATGCAGTCTGGTGGAGGCGGATTCTAGCAGTGAATGCGGGAATGTATGTAGTTTGATTGTTGCAATTATGTAAAACAGTGGCCTGGATTGGGCAAAAATAATGCTTTTTGTTGTCGTTTTTGCGAAATTAAGTTGCGATTATAACAACAAAGAGCGATCGCTCTTTGGGTGAGAACTCTGATGCGCTGGGGACAGGTCGGGGTGGAGGCGATGGTGAAAGCCGGCCACTGCAGGAAGCAGCGGGCCGGCATCAGTGGCAGTACAACGCGGGATCAGCTGTCGCTGTCGGAACGTTTTTTCTTCAACGGCATAAAGCCATCGACCAGATCGGCAGGGGGCTTGGGTGCTGCGGTAGTACGGCGCTTGCCCACCTGTTTGCGATCACGCAGGCGCTGTTTGCCCTCGGATTTGGCGGCTGACTTCTTGCCGTCCTTGCCGTCACTCTTTTTCTTTTTGGTACCGGCAGCCTTGCCCGAGGCTTTCAGCTTCTTCGGCCCTTTGTAGTTGGCTTCCACACCTTTCAAAGTGCGGCGCTCGAATTTGATGCGCAGGTAACGCTCAATGCTGGACATCAAATTCCATTCGGTATGCTCGATCAAACAGATCGCCAACCCCGGCTTGTCCTGGCGTCCGGTACGGCCGACGCGGTGCAGGTGTTCGTCACCCTTGCGTGCCATATCGAAGTTGATCACCATATCCAGCCCTTGAATATCGAGGCCACGGGCGGCCACGTCGGTGGCAACCAGGATATTGATCTTGCCGCTGCGCATCAGCCCCATCACATGCTTGCGCTCATCCTGACTCATCTCGCCGTGCAGGACTCCGGAGCGGCGGTTCTGGCGCTGCAGGCTCTTGGCCAGCCACTGCGCCTTGACGCGGGTGTTAGTGAAGATGATCACCTTGTCATAGGTTTCGTTGGCCAGCAGCCACTCCACCAGACGCTCCTTGTGCTTGTCGTCATCGGCCAGAATGATCTGCTGCTGAATATTGGCCTGCGCGTTTTGCGGCGTGTTCAGCAGCAGCTGTTCCGGCTCGTTCAACACCTGCGGTAGCAGGTCATGCACACCGGGATGGGTCAGGGTGGCGGAAAACACCATCGACTGGCGATCCTTGCGGCAGATCTCGGTGATCGCCAGCACCTCGTCACGGAAGCCCATGTCCAGCATGCGGTCAGCTTCGTCCAGAATCAGAAATTCCAGATCTCCGAAATCCAGGGTTTCACGCTCAAGGTGCTCCATCAGACGGCCCGGAGTCGCCACAAGAATTTCCGGGTTCTTGCGCATCTCGGCGGCCTGCTCCTTAAAGCCGGTGCCGCCACAGACGGTCATGGTGGTGACGCGGGTAAAAGTGGCCAGATCCTTGACGCTTTGACACACCTGCTCGGCAAGCTCGCGTGTGGGGGTCAGTATCAGGCCACGGGTACCGGTATTGGGCGATGGGTTATCCAGAAAGTGCTGCAACATGGGAATAACAAAGGCGAGCGTTTTGCCGCTGCCGGTTTCGGCGCCCACGATCAGATCCTTGCCCTCCAGTGCCGGGGGCAGTGCCGCCAGCTGTACGGCTGTAGGTTGGGTAAAGCCAAGTTTATCGATCGCCTTGAGCAGGCGGTCATGCAGCATCAGGTCAGCAAACACGGGTTTTTTCTCGCTTGAAATCAGTTGCGAGCATACTAGCAGAAAGCGCGTGATAGAGCTGCACTGAAGCGGGTTATTGGCTTGACCTTGAATGCCTTGAGTGGTTAAACATTAAACATGAATACTTCAGGAGACGGTCATGCCACGCTCACTTACGTTGCTGACACTCATGGCGCTGCTGCTGGCGGGTTGCAGCAGCGCTCCGCGTTATGGCCATACGCCCGCTGATCTGCATCATCCACAGCGACAGCAACTCCTTGACCACTACAGCCAGTGGGCAGGTACCCCCTATCGTTACGGTGGCCAGGACCGTTCAGGTGTGGACTGTTCCGGCTTTATCCGGCGGGTCTATGCAGATCTAAATGGCACCCAGTTACCCCGTACAACCGAAAAACAGGCCCGTATAGGTTCTCCGGTAAAGCGGCATCAGCTGCAACCGGCTGATCTGGTATTTTTCAAGACTGGCTGGAAGCAGCGACATGCCGGCATCTATATCGGCAATGGCGAATTTATCCACGCGTCTACCAGTCGTGGCGTGATGATCTCGCGGCTGGATAACCCATACTGGGAAGACGCGTGGTGGATGGCGCGGCGTCCCTGAGGAACATTCTGGACTTTCATCCTCAGCCCATACAGGTTTCATGCACAGGCCCAAGGAGGGGTGTTTTATGATCCTGTCTGGGTGTGAATAAAAATCATGCTCTACTTCAGATAAAGCGTTAACTTAACGGAATTGGTGCCTGGATTGGGGTTGACAAAACAGGCCTGAGGAAAACCATCCCTATCTCGATCAAGAATTGTACGCTTTTGAAATATCTTTTATTTACAGAGAGTTATTGTTTTGTTTTGCACACTTTCCCGAACTTATCCATGAGGTTTTGCACAGAATATGTGAGCAAAACGGATCAGGTTATCAACCGCATCGAAAAGGCTTGTGGATTGTGAATACTTTAGTGCATAACATGTATGCATGAAGGCAATTCGACTCGGGTCTGTAGAGTAATTCACAGGGTATGGAACTTTGGTATCGAGCATCCCGTTTTGGTTCCGGCAGCGAGGACTTGACTGCCTGTTTGCGGTAAACTGTCGTCATATTTAGTCATGGAGAGTTGCCGGGATGCGGCTGAAGAGACGACTGCAAATACTGTGTCTGCTGCTGATCCCCTTTCTGGTGACAGCAGGCTGTCTGTCGCCCCCTTTATCCCCTATCAAGCTGGGCACAAATCTCTGGCCCGGTTATGAGCCGCTTTATCTTGCACGCGAACAGGGCTATCTGTCGGGAGATGACGTTGCGCTGGTTGAACTCCTGTCGGCCAGTGAGGTTATGCGTGCCTACCGCAACGGTGCCATTGACGCGGCAGCGCTGACACTGGATGAAGTGATCAGTCTGCGTGAAGCAGGCCTGAGGCCGGTGATTGTTCAGGTGGCGGACATATCCAACGGGGCTGATGTCATCCTGGCGCGTCCAGGTTTTAAGCAGATACAAGACCTGCGTGGCAAGCGCGTCGGGGTAGAAGCGACTGCACTGGGTGCCTATATGCTGTCACGTGCGCTTGCATTGCATGGGATGAACGCCACGGATGTGGAGATTGTTCACCTTGAAGTTAACGAACACCATGAAGCTTGGCTAAAAGGGCAGGTGGATGCGGTGGTGACGTTTGAACCCGTCCGTCAACAGCTGGTGGCGCAGGGGGCGGTCATACTGTTTGACTCTTCAATGATTCCCGGAGAGGTGGTGGATTTGCTGGTGGTGCGTGAGTCACTGCTGAAATCCCACCGCAGGCAGATCCATCATCTTATAGATGCCTGGCATCGGGCGTTGGAGTATCTGCATCAGTCGCCAGAGCCGGCGGCCGAGGTGATGACGGCCCGTATTGGCGGTTCGGCCGCTGAAGTACTCAGAAGCCTGCAACAACTGGAACTGCCGGGCCCGAAACGCTCCTCAGTCCTGATGAGCGGCAAGCCTCCTGAGCTGCAAAAGCAGGCAGAGGCGCTGGCAAGGCTGATGCTTGAGCAGGGACTGATGCAACAGTTGCCTGACCTGTCAGGGCTGGTCTACGCGGATTATCCGAGCTATGAAACTGATCACTGAGTTGCCGCTGCGGCGTATCATTCCTATCACCATCGTGCTGTTTGCACTTCTGATGCTGGTATTGGCCTTCGGTCTGATCAAACCCTATCTGGGCCAGCTTCTGCATCAGAACATGGAAGACAGTCTGCGCTACACACTCAATCGATTGCAGGGTACGACCGAGTACATGTTGGGTCGCGGTGATCTGGAAGGTGTAAAACGCGAAGTCGCTGCCAGCAGCGCACATCGTGAAGTCAAATACCTGTTAGTGACCGATCCTCAGGGGCAGGTGATTGCCTCCAGTCGCCTTGCCCAAGTGGGTCGGCCACTTAACAGTCTTGGACTGCATTTTGCCCCTGAGCTGATCGCTCAAGCGACAACCTCTCGGCAACCGATCTATCAGCATCAGAGCGTGGGAGAAAACACGCTCTATGGCTTGATGCCCTACATCTACTTCGATCAGAGCGCCTCTCTGCAGGACAACTGGGGGTTGGTGCTGGTTGAGCTGGATCTGGAGCGTTCCATGGCACCCTTGTTGCACCGGCTGGACCGGCTCTTTGTGTGGGTAGCATTGGCTGTGGTGCTGTTGGCGACCCTGGCATGGGTGTTGATTGAGCGAGCAGTGAGTCGGCGCCTGCTGTTGATCACCAATACGGCGGCGGCATTGGCTGCCGATGAGCTGGGGCAGCGTACGGGCCTCAAGGGGCGTGATGAGTTGAGCCTGATCGGGCAGGCTATCGACAAGATGGCGGCGCGACTTGAGCAAAGCCGAGGGCAATTGCTGCAGGCCAATCGACAGATGGAAAATATCCTGCGTTTTATCCCCTCCATGGTGTACATCAAGGACCCCAAGGGGTTCTACCGCATGGTCAACGAACGGTTTATCGAAACCCTTGGAGAACCTGACGAGAATGGCTCAACCGTGTTTGATCTGGTTCCCGAGCCCTGGGCAGGAGAGGTTGCAAAGCGTGATCGCGAGGTGATGCAAACAGGCAAGGCAATGCAGTTTCAGGCAAACTTTCCGGTCAACGGGGAGATGCACAACTGGTTTATGGTCAAGTTTCCCCTGGTGGGTGAAGATGGCATGCCCTATGCCTTATGCACTGTTGCCACCGATGTGACTGAGCAGGAGCGCAACGAGAATCTGGCACGTATCGCCCAGCGTATTTTTGAACACACAGCCGAAGGGATCATGATTACCGATGCTGAAAACCGCATTGTGGACGTGAACCAGTCGTTGCTTGATATGACCGGTTACGGTCGCGAAGAACTGCTTGGGCAGCTTCCATCAGTTCAGAAATCCGAGCATCAGGACGCGGCATTCTACGCCCGCATGTGGCAGGACATTCAGCGCAATGGCAAATGGAACGGTGAACTGTGGAACCGCAGAGCTGACAAAACGGTCTATCCCGTGCGCCTGTCAATCAGCACCATACTCAATCGCAAGGGTGAGCTGGATGGTTACTTTGGCATTTTTCAGGACATCACCGAAGAGAAAAACGCAGAGCGCAACCTGCATCATCTTGCCTACCACGATACGCTGACCGGCCTCTACAATCGCACTGAGTTCATGCGCCGAGTGTCAGAAGCACTTCGCCGAGGCAAGCGTTACGATGAACCTTTCGGTTTATTGTTCATCGACTTGGACTTGTTTAAGGAAGTCAACGATAGCCATGGCCATGCCGTGGGAGACCAACTGCTGTGTCAGGTGGCCGAGCGACTCAAGGGTTGCCTGCGGGAGTCGGACAGTGCCTTCCGTCTTGGGGGGGACGAGTTCACTGTACTGCTGCCGCAGCCGGAAGGGGATGACAGCCTGGCTGCGGTCGCCAACAAACTGATCGATCAGCTGAAAACCCCATTCAAAGTCGAAGGGCATGCTGTGCGCATCGGCTCCAGTATCGGCATCGTCAGTTATCCGCGTGATGGCGAGGATCAGGACACTCTGGTAGGCCATGCCGATGCCGCCATGTACTTTGCCAAAGAGCAGGGTCGAGGGCGCTATGCGTTCTTCGATCCACAAATCAATGCTCGTAACCAGCGCAATATGCGCATCAAAACTGGGTTGAACGAAGCGCTTGAGCGTGACGAGCTGTATCTGGTCTATCAGCCCAAGGTACTGCCTGGCGGCGCAGTCTGCGGCTACGAGGCATTGATGCGCTGGCACAGCCATGAGTTGGGGCTGGTATCGCCGGCTGAGTTCATTCCCATTGCCGAAGCCAGCCAGGCGCTGGAGTCGATGACGGTCTGGCTGTTGCATCAGGTGGGGCGAGACCTGCAACAAACGCCGCTGAAAGGCCTGCAGGTCGCTATCAACCTGTCGCCACGCCAGTTCCAGAGTGGCAGCTGGGTGGATGCACTGCGTGAGGTTTTGGAAGAGTACCACCTTGGGCCAGAGCAGTTCTGTATCGAAGTGACGGAGAGCGCGCTGGTGGAAAGCTTCAACACCACTGTGGCGCAGCTCTCCGAGGTGCAGGCACTCGGTGTTGAAGTGGCGATTGATGACTTTGGCACCGGTTACTCATCACTGGAGTACCTCAAGCGTTTGCCCATTGACTACCTCAAGATTGATCGCTCTTTCGTGCGTGACATTAGTACTGATGCTGATGACAGGATTATTGTGCAAACCATCATCCTGCTGGCCCACTCGTTGGGGTTGAAGGTGGTGGCCGAAGGGGTTGAAACACCTGAACAGGCGGAATTCCTTGGGCAGCAGGCCTGCGATGAGCTACAGGGCTATCTGTTTGCTCCACCGCGAAGGCTTGAAGAACTGGGCGATACAGCCGTAAAAAGGCAGTGAATTCGGTAACTTGCAAAATAATTTGGCCTTCGCGCTTGACACTTCGGCGCAGGACTGTAAAATCTGCGCCCATCCTTTGGAGGGATGGCTGAGTGGTCGAAAGCACCGGTCTTGAAAACCGACGGGTCGAGAGGCCCCCAGGGTTCGAATCCCTGTCCCTCCGCCATTAAGGATGATGATTTGGACAGTTCCTCGATAGCTCAGTTGGTAGAGCAGTAGACTGTTAATCTATTGGTCGCTGGTTCGAGTCCAGCTCGAGGAGCCAAATCATGATGACCTTGCCTGTCTGGCATGGTCACTGCAAAGAGCGGGTCGTTAGCTCAGTTGGTAGAGCAGTTGGCTTTTAACCAATTGGTCATAGGTTCAAGTCCTATACGACCCACCACTCTTCGCTGCCGGAGGGTCGTTAGCTCAGTTGGTAGAGCAGTTGGCTTTTAACCAATTGGTCATAGGTTCAAGTCCTATACGACCCACCATTTCCGGATTCCTTTCTGATCCAAGCCATCGTTTTTCCTGCCAAAGCCGTTATCATGTTCAGAGCGTGATTGGCATATGCCTTTGCATGTCTAATTTTGTTGTGCTGTTCACATCATAGTGGCTGTTTTATCCGCTAACGGCTCCATAACCACAGGGTTGCCTGGTGTGAATAAGAGGCTGTGGCATCAATAATGGATTTTATGAAGCCCTTTCAACTTCATTTTGCTGTGCTCATAACAATGGCTCTGTGCCTGTTGACGATCCAGGTCAGGGCGGAGCCTGAGCACTCTCCGGTCAGCATCGGCATTGTTGCTGACAATGCACCCTATTCAAGCCTTGGGCCCGGCGGCCTGCGTGGTTTCTCCATTGATATCCTCGAAGAATTGAGTCGCACCAGTGGTGTTGAGTTTGAGTATCGCGTCGGGAGTTGGTCGGAAATCTATGGCGCTTTTTTGCGTGGTGAGCTGGATGCGGTAGATGAGATTTCATGGCGCGAAGACCGAGCTGACAAAATGTTGTTCACTCGGCCTTACCATCTGCGCCATACCGTTATCATGCATGATGAAAATCGACCGCTGCCCGCCATCGAGACGCTGTCCGACCTGAAGGGATATCGGATTGGCACTCTGACTGATATCTATTACGCAGGCCTCTTGAAAGAGTCCGGTCTTGAGATTGTGGAATATGGCTTGCAGCCGGATTTGGTACGTGCATTGGCCTTTGGCTGGGTTGATGGGATTATCGGCCCGGAAGTGACATTACGCTACATGGCTCGCCAGCAGGGGTTTGTGAATATCGAGCCCCTGGCTGCAGCGCCCTTGGGTGGGCAGGAAACAGAAGATTTCAGAATTGCCGTTCACCTGGATCAGCCCCAGCTGTACCAGAGGCTTGATGAAGGACTGGCGGCCATCGACCCGCACTGGATTGAAGCCTTGCGCGAACGCTGGCAGGAGTTCGGCGGCAAGGCTTTGGATGACAAGGCCTTGAAGCTTACACCGGCGCAGCAGCTGACAGTGCGTCAACAGGCACCCCTGAGAGTGGGACTGATGAGCGATTACGCGCCACTGAGTTTTGAGGACGGTGGGCGCGTGCAGGGACTCTCGGTGGACATCCTGACACGCGTGATGGATTTGACCGGCTTGCAGGCAACGCCTGTGGTTGATCAATGGAGCGTCCTGATTGAATTGTTTCAACAAGGTGAAATAGATGTCATCGCGAATATCTCCGATCTGAAAGAACGCAGGAGCTTCACGCGTTTCACACAACCTTACCACCACGTGCCTATCGTGGTTTTTACCCGCAAGCCTGGCTTCCGCCTGAACTCGCCCGATGATTTCCGTGGTCAGAAAATCGCTATCAGTACCGGCATCTTCTACGAACGCAAGGTACGTGATCTGGCGTCTGAAGGGGTCATTAGCTTTGACAATCAGGCCTCCATGTTCCGGGCTTTGGCCTCCGGCACGGTGGATCTGGTACTGGCTGCCCTTCCAAACGGCAATCATTGGGTACGTGAATTGGGCCTTACAGATGTCCGCATCGCCGGTGAGCTGAGCCTGCCCGATGTGAGTGGCGAGGATCTGCGCTTCGGCTTGCGTCCCGAGCTTGAGCCACTGGTTCCGATCATCGATGCGGCCCTTGCCGCCATTACGCCAACGGAAATGCGAACTATCGAGAACCGCTGGTTGGGTGCACAGCTTGAGACCAACTCGGCGTTTACGGGGCTAAGTGCTGCAGAACAGGATTTTCTTGAAACACGCAGCAACAGTCTCAGCTACTGCATTCATCCTGACTGGATGCCGCTTGAGGGGCTGGATAGCAAAGGTCAGCACCAGGGGCTTTCAGCCACACTGTTGGATATCTTTAGCCACCGCTCAGGGGTGACCTTTAATTTGCGTCCGACCCGGAGTTGGAGAGATTCCCTCGCGGCGTTGAAGCAGGGGCAATGTGATCTGGTGCCGCTTATTGGGCGATCAGAGGGGCAGTCTGAAGGGCTTGCCCTCACTTCTGCATTTTACACATTGCCAAGCATTGTACTTGGTCGCATTGAGGCTCCCTTTATCGGCAGTCTGAGTGATATTGACCAGCACCCGATCGCAATTGTGCGCGATTCACCATTGTTGTCAGAGTTGCGTCGAAGCTACCCGGGTCTGAACCTGATAGAAGTAGACAATGAAACGGAAGGGGTGCAAGGGCTGCAGCGTGGGGAGTGGTATGGTTACATCAGCACCTTGGCAACGGCCAGTCAGAAGCTGCAGGACCTTGGGCTGGCTGATATTCGTGTTATTGGCCGAGTCCCCATGGATCTTGAGCTAGCCTTGGCGACCCCGGCGGCTGAACAACATCTGGGTACGCTGATGCAAAAGCTGGTATTAAGCCTGAGCAGTGAAGACCTGCATCGAATGGACAGTGAGTGGCGTACCGTCAGGCTCCAGCAGAGGGTGGACTACTCCCTGTTGTGGCAGATTCTGTCGATAACAGCCATTGTCCTGTTTATGCTGTTTTACTGGAATCGCAAGCTGGGTGCCCTCAACCGAGAGCTGGCAGCTGCCAATGAACGACTTGCTGTTACAAGTACAACGGATGAGCTGACCGGCCTCGGAAATCGAACCAGTTTTGAGCAACACTATGAAGCCTGTTACCAGGTATGTCAGCGCAACGGCTTGTCGTTTATGGTGGCCATGGTGGATGCTGATCACTTCAAACAGGTCAATGACCGGTTTGGACATGCCGTGGGAGACGAGTGCCTGCGTGCAATCAGCCGTACCATGCGTGAACACTTCCGGCGCGAAACCGATTATCTGATTCGTTTTGGCGGGGAAGAGTTCGTTATTTTTGCAGTGGCCAATTCGCCTGCTGATGCCGCTGAGCGGCTGGAAACACTCAGGCGCGGTATTGAGCAACTGCGAGTGCCAACCTCTGATGGTCAGGAGGTTCGTGTGAGTGTCAGTATCGGTTATTGCCGACTGGTGCCTGAAATAGGGCAGCGCTCTGAACAGTGGCTGCGCATGGCAGACCGAGCGGTTTACGAAGCCAAGCGCAAGGGACGCAATCGTGTTGTTGATGCGGGAAAGGATGTTGTCTAGAGCGGGCGCGGTGCGGGTCTTGGGCTTTGGTCAAACCGGGCTTGCGTGACTAAGCTTCGATTCTAACAACCTTTCACGAAAGCCCCTTCCCGTGCAATCAGGAGGGGGCTGAGGTGTTTAATTGCTGGTGGCAGTACCCTGCATTTTTTGTTTAAGCTCCAATGCCAGGTGACGCAAATGTTCTAATGCTTCTGCCGCGTCCGGATGATCACGCTCGACCTTTTTGCTCCAAGCCTGGTCCATACCTGATGTCGCTTGCTGAATCTCCTTCATTAGTGGATCGTTGGCATCGACAAAATGTATATTCACACCTTCTTTCTTTGCCATTTCAATACCTTCTCGGTCAGACTGATCCCAGGCCTTACCGGCCATGGCTGACAGGCGTGCCCCGGATACTGACATGATTGCTTCACGATCTTCAGGGCTCAGGCTATCCATGAAATCTTCATTGGCAATGATTGCAAAGCTGCCCAGATAAAGTCCTCCGGGCAGCAGTGTCAGGTGGGACGATACTTCGGCCAAGCGAAAATCACGTTGACTGGCTGCCGGCATGAATACACCGTCCACGATGCCCTGTTGCATCATCTCGTACACCTTGGGGCCAGGTGCCGCAACTGGCGTGATCCCCAGACGCTTGCCCAACTCCTGTTGAACACCACCGCCAAGACGGATTTTGGCACCTTTGAGATCACTCATGGAGTTGATCGGCTTGCGGCTGTGGATCTGGCCCGGGCCATGAGTAAACAGTCCCATCAGGACAAGCCCCTGGTGTTCAGGTGAGTCTGAAAAATAGCGGTTATAGGTCTCCCAATAGGCTTGTGACGCCAGTTCAGCGTTGACACCCAGGCCGGGCAGCTCAACCATTTCTGACAGTTGGAATCGACCGGGAACATAGCCGTGAAAACTCCATGCGGCGTCCGCCACACCATCTTCCACCATTGAAAAATAGGTGCTTTGATCTCCCAGATTATACTCTAGCTTTACTTTGACCCGGCCTTCCGTTGCCTCCTCCACCCAACTCGCCCATGTCGGCAGAACTACACTGTTCTGAACATGGCCAGGAGGACCCGCGGTTGCAAAGTGAAGTGTGACCGGTTCTGCCATGACCGGCAGGCAGATGGAACAGGCAAGCAGTGCAATCTTGGTGCGTTTGAATGTCAGCATAGGTGCATCCTTTTTATTGTTATCTCGTGATGAAATTGCTGGAATCAGGCGATACATTGGCTCAATGGAATGTTGATATCCTCCGCTTTTGGGATGTCGATTTGGGTTTCCGTCATGATCATTTTCTTGGCTTGCAAAAAGTCCGCCGGTCGATTGATTGCATCGCATGCAACCAGTCGGCCCTGTTTGAGATAAAGCCAGCTGCGCGCCTGAGTATCTTGACCACGCGCGATCAGCTGGTCGTAATCCGGATTCAGACCTGCAATTTGCAGGCGTGCTTCGTACTGCGTTGACCAGAACCAGGGAACAGCTGGCTCGGGTATTGGTTGCCCGGTCAGCTGTGCCAGGATGGTCTGAGCGTGGGCGCTGGTGTTTTGAACCGACTCCAACCGCAGGTTACGGTTGTAAAGGGGGCTGAACTGCACAGCACAGTCACCACCGGCATGGATGGCGGGGTCAGAGGTGCGACAGCATTGATCGATCACAATGCCATTGTCACATTCAAGGCCTGCCTGCTGCGCAAGTGAAACCTCCGGGACTACCCCGATCCCCACCACAACCTGATCCGCGGCCAACATTTCCCCATTTGTCAGACGTACCGCCTCAATCGCTTGCTGGCCCATAAAGTTCTCCACACCGACACCCGTGCAGATATCAACGGCATGATTCTGATGCAGCTGCATGAAACAGTCGGACACCTCAGGAGCTACCACACGTCCAAGAATCCGCTCGCCAGCTTCCAGAACCGTCACGTCCATGCTGCTTTGACGTGCGGCAGCTGCTATCTC
This sequence comes from Marinobacterium sp. MBR-111, assembly GCF_040547585.1. Taxonomy (NCBI): domain Bacteria; kingdom Pseudomonadati; phylum Pseudomonadota; class Gammaproteobacteria; order Oceanospirillales; family Oceanospirillaceae; genus Marinobacterium; species Marinobacterium sp. MBR-111. The sequence goes on along the minus strand of NZ_JBEPQA010000009.1, from coordinate 58,279 downwards.
CAGTCCGATAAAACCGCCACCGATCACGACTAGACGTTTGCCGGGCTGCAGTGCGCCGCGTAACTGTCTGGCGTCAGACAGGGTCTTGAGGTAATGAATACCTGTCAGCTCATGACCGGGGATATCCAGCCGACGCGGCGTTGTCCCTGTAGCCAGAACCAGTTGGTCGTACGGTACGAGGTGGCCGTTGGCCACCACGGTTTTCTGCTGTCGATCAATTTCACTGACTCGAGTATTGAGTTGACAGGTGAAGCGCGGGTCGTCCCAGACGTGTTGTGCAACCAGTGCCAGTTCCTCCTCTGTCAGTTCACCCTTGAGGTATTCCTTGGACAGGACCGGGCGGTTGCAGGGCAGCGAGTCTTCTGCGCTGAGCAGTGTCACTCGACCGTCAAAACCCTGCCTGTACAGCCCCGTAATCAAGGCGGCAGCCAGATGCCCACCGCCCACAATAACCAGATGTTGCATGCCGACTCTCCCGAAAGTTAAGGCTCAACATTCAGCCGGCACAATGCGCAGGCTAAGACCATCCATCTCTTGGCTCAGCCGCAGTTGGCAGCTCAGGCGTGAGCCTGAGGTGCGCTCATCCAGTGCGTCCAGCAGTGCTTCTTCTTCCGGCTGGGCTGTACCCAGCAAGGGTTGCCAGTCGCTCTCCAGTACGATGTGGCAGGTACCGCAGGCACAGCAGCCGCCACAGATGCCTTCAACGCCCGAGGATTGATCCCGCAGCAGTTCCATCAGGCTGCTGCCGGGATCGGCTTGCAACCGCTGCTGATGGCCGTTGGCATCGATTACATGGATTTGGATGCTCATGTTTACACCTCTACCGCTGTATTGATGGCAGGCTGTGACTGAACTGCCCCTGGTGCGGAGTGCTGACTGCGTTCAGCCTCGGCACGGCGCTTGAGGTAACGGCGCATGGCTACGCTGGCAATATCGGACTTTACCGAAATTTCAAAGAACTCATCTTCAGGTGACATATTGCTGAGCAGTTCTTCCATCGCTTCCAGTCCCACAATGTCTTCATGGAAGGCAGCCATTAGTTGTTGGTGCATGAAGTCGGTGATGCTGTCGTCCTCGGGGGCAAAATTGCGCCCATGAACAACGAAGTAATGGGTAGAAGTCGCGGTCTCGGGCGTGGGAATATGGGCCGTCTTGATACGGGTATCGGGGCGCTCAGACTCAGGCAAGGCGATGTCATAAAATTGAGCATGTACGATATGCAGTGCCGGTGACACGAAATCTGACGTGGTGATCCGTGCCGCATCCCGTCCTTCAAGGCCGGTGGGCTTGGCCCAAACCGGTGGCAACCGTGTGGGTACCACGTAGCGCTTGAGGATAAAACGATCTTCGCTGATTTCGGTATCAAACTCGGCGGCGGCATAGTCGGGTGTACCGAAGGTGTTGGCATGCAGGAAGCTCAGATGAGTCAGATCAAGCAGGTTTTCATGCAGGTACACGTAGCTGGCCTTAAGAGGCATGTAGTCGCAGGAGGTGATCCAACCCTCGTCCAGCATCGGCATGGCGGGAATCTGTTTCGGATCAGCTTGATCAGGCTCACCCATCCAGATCCAGACAACGGGTCCCTGCTCGACAAGTGGATAGCTGCGGATCGAGATACCGGCGCAGTTGCACTGTGATGGCACCTCGATACAGCTGCCGCTGGCATCATAGCGCAGGCCATGATATCCACAGACAATAGTGTCACCTTCAAGACTGCTGCGTGATAGAGGGAAGGAGCGATGGCCGCAGCGGTTATCCAGCGCCACGGGTTCGCCGTTTTCCTGACGGTAAAAAACCAGCTGACGGCCCAGAATGGTGCGAGCCTTGAGTTCCCGCCCAATCTCATGACCAAGGGCGGCCACATACCACTCGTTGAAGATGAACGGGGTTTGTCGATTGGCCAGTGTCTTGCCAGCGGCCTGAGCTGCTCGCTGTACTTTGGTAAGAGCCATAAGGCATCCCTCCGAGTTCTTATTCTTGTTTAAACGTGGTTTCAGGCTACTCGGGCGGGAAGGGCCCGGCACTCACAGGATCTTGTGAGCTGTACTCGAAATTGTGGCAACTGCATGTAATACTCGGCTCAAGGTGTCCGCCAGAGATACCATGCATAACAAGAACAGGGCCCTGGAGGTCTGACAATGAACCCGACAACCGTACAACACAGCCTGGCTAGCCTTGTGGGTGAGATTGGCCGTCAGGGATTTGAACACCGCCTGATGCAGTGCATGCATGAACTGACCGGTGCCGACCATTGTGTTCTGATCAGTTATGATGCCAGCCGTACAGCGCCCATAACGCTGTTTTCATCTGGAGCCATCGATCAGCCACTGGCACAGGAATGCCGCCGCCTGTACGACGAGGTCTATTACGAGCGCGACCCGAACCGGGCCTTACTGGATGCCGGTGCACATGAACCCTCAACACAACTTCTCACGCTACGCCCGGAAGAGTTGAGTGACCCGGAGTATCGTCGTACCCTGATTGAGCGCTGTGGCATCCGTGAAAAACTGGCGTTTATAGGCCATGGCCGCGAGCAAGCTTATTGCCTGAACCTGTACCGGCTCAAATCGCGCCAGCGTAAAGGTCTACTGATGGGAGCTCTACAGGACAACACGGCACTGATAGCCGCCACACTGGAGCGTCATATCAGTCTTTCGACGGAGGCCCAGGTCAGGTTTGATCTGCCGTGGGTGAGAGCACGGCTGTCGCGCAGCTGCGGTGATCGCCTAACCCAGAGAGAGATGGATGTGGCCTGCAGAATAGTGTTGGGCTATAGCTCTGAAGCCATTGGACTGGATTTGGGCGTGAGCGTAAATACAGTGCTCTCACACCGCAAGAACCTCTATGAAAAGCTGGGTATTGGAACGCAGAATCAACTGTTTGCCATTGTGACCGAAGGTCGCTGTGCTTGGGTATGAGCTTGCCTGGTACACGATGTAATCACAGTCTGTTTTAGCTGGGTTTACACGCCTGATGTGTGTTTGAAGTGTAGGCGTTTTTTGGCTCACTTATACTCAATCGCTACGACCTCCAGCCAGAGTTCATCCTGATCAACCCGCTCGATGGTCACGTCATCGCCCACCTGTTTCTTGAGCAGCTGCCGTGCCAGTGGTGCATCAATGCTGATATAACCTTTGGCCGGGTCGATTTCATCTGCGCCGACAATACGGTAGCGACGCGTGTTGTCATCCTCATCGGCCAACGTGACCCAGGCGCCGAAGAAAATTCGGCTGGTGTCGTCAGGGGCGCGATCCACCACCTTGATGTGTTCCAGCCGCTTCGACAGGTAGCGGACGCGACGGTCGATCTCGCGCAGCTGTTTCTTGCCGTAGATGTATTCAGCGTTTTCGGAACGGTCACCTTGGGCCGCAGCCTCTTTTACGGCCTGTGTAACCTCGGGGCGTTTGACCTTCCACAGGTATTTCAGCTCGTTATTAAGGCGCTCATAGCCCTCCAGCGTGATGTAGGGCGAGCTTTTGGGTTGTGCCGGACGCCAGCGTGCCATGTTTTTTCCCTGATATTGAAGAAAAGGTAAAGGATTACAGTCGCTTGCCGATAATACCAGCTCAGGCGGAGGCATGATGCAGACAGATCCTATCCAGACACGAATTGAGAACTATACGGCCTCACTGCCACAGGCAGTGCAGTCGCCCAATGGTGCCCAGTTTGCGTTTCTGCTCAGTCTGATTGCATCCAACCAGGAAATCTATCGCCCGCAGGCACCGGTTCAGCCCGGCAGCGGCTTCGAGCTGCCCCCGGCAGCGCCGTTGAGCTATCCCGATCTGAATGAGCTGCACACGCCGGAAGTGGTGTCGAGGCTTAATCATTCCATCAATGATCATATTCCCGGCGACTACGCCTATCTGGTGAGCCGACTGGACACTCAGGCCCGGACACCCCGTGCGCAGGCACTGCGGTCAGACCGTTTTGAGCAAGTCGCCCTGTATGCCGCCAGTGAACTGGCCGATACCATCGAGACCGCACGCCATACTTTGACCGCAACGGCCTGACAGGCCAAGCGCAATATGTTTTCCTAGTCGGTTTGTGTCTGCAAGGATCATAACCCATGTCGGAAAAATCACAGTCGCGGGCCATGCTGCTTGGACTCAGTGCCGTTTTGCTCTGGTCCACGGTGGCGACGGCGTTCAAGCTCTCGTTACAGGTCATGACGCCGTTGCAGCTGCTGGCCTGGTCCGGCCTGTTCTCCACATTGGTACTGGCAGCCTGCGTAAGCTGGCAGAAGCGCTGGCGTGAGTTGCTGCAGCAGTGGCGCAAGCGTCCCGGCCTCTATCTGCTGTTGGGGGCACTGAATCCGGCACTGTACTATCTGGTGCTGTTTAAGGCCTATGATCTATTGCCGGCGCAACAAGCTCAGGCCCTGAATTACACCTGGGCGCTGACCCTGTCACTGCTGGCTGTGCCGCTACTGAAGCAGAAGCTGCAGCGTTTAGATCTGCTGGCCATGACACTGGGATACTTTGGCGCACTGGTGATCGCGACCCGAGGGCAGCTGTTGGCACTTCAGTTTGACAGTACGCTCGGAGTGGCGCTGGCATTGGGCAGCACTCTGGTCTGGGCACTGTACTGGATTCTCAATGCGCGGGCCGAGAGTTCTCCTGCGGTCAGCTTGTTGCTCTGCTTTCTCTGCGGAACGCCGCTGGTATGGGGCTTGATGCTGTGGCAAGGCGAAGTGCAGTGGCCCGGCACTCAGGGCATTCTCGGGGCGCTTTGGGTCGGGGTGTTCGAGATGGGGCTGACGTTCATGCTCTGGCTGGGCGCACTGCGTGCCGCGACTCATGTCAGCCGTGTGTCCAACCTGATATTCCTGTCGCCCTTTCTGTCGCTGGTGTTTATCTACTTGCTGTTACACGAGCCTATTGCCCCGGCAACCTTCATTGGCCTGGGGCTGATCGTTACGGCAGTGGTGGTGCAGCAGCGCGCCCGGCGTTCAGAGCCAGCTCCAACGCCGGAACAGGATTAACAGGCCGCCAACCAGCAGGCCCAGCAACAGCAGGAAAATCAGGAAGGCATAATCGTTATCGGCACCTGGAATACCGCCCACGTTGATCCCCAGCAACCCGGTGAGAAAGCCCAGAGGCAGGAAGACGGCTGAGATGATCGACAGTACGTACATGCGCTGGTTGAGCTGTTCGCCCTGCTGGCTGGCCAGCTCTTCCTGTGCCATGGCGGCACGCTCACGAATGATGTCCAGATCCTCGATGTGGCGCAGCAGCTGATCACTGATTTCACGCAGTTCCAGCTTCATTTCAGTGGTAAACCAGCTCAGGCGTTCGCTGAGCATCTGGTTGAAGGCGTCCCGCTGCGGGGCAAAGTAACGCCGCAGGGTAACGGTCTGGCGGCGCAGACTGCGCACGGCCTGGCGCATCTCGCTGCCGGGTTGGGTCAGCAGGTCCAGCTCAAGGTCTGACAGTTGCTCTTCAAGTTCTTCAACCGTCACTCCCATCCGCTCCACCAGCAGTTCGCTGAGGCGAATGACCAACTCGGCGCTGCTGCGAGGGCCCTCCCCCTGCTCGAACAGCGCCAGCAGCTTAGCAACGGACATCAAACGGCGTTTGCGGGTTGATACCACCAGTCGCGCCCCGACGCAGAGGCGAATCGAAACCATATCTTCGGGATCGGCCCCCGGGTTGGTATTTACACCGCGCAGCGCGAGCAGAAGGTGTTCATCCAGAATGGCGGCGCGGGGGCGGGTGTTTTCGGCCAGCAGGGCGTCGATGGCCAGCTCCGGCAGGCCACTGTCCTGTTCCAGCCACTGGCGTGTGGAGTCGAGGGTGTAGTCCAGATGCAACCAGAGAATACCATCTTCCGGTTGCCAACGTTCCAGCTCCTCGAAGGAAAGAGAACGGGCACCGCCCTGTCCATCGAGGATCAGTGCGTGCAGTGTTTCGCGGGCGGGTGTCATGGCTGTTTTCCTGTCAGTCGGTGCGCCAGGTAATTTTGTTTATTTCACCCCCTTCGATTTTCCACCATTCGTCCGGGTCGTCACCATCCTGCCATCCAGAAACGATGCAACGAACCTGGGTGTCCAGTGCGGCGGCGACTTCATGGGCACAGTCAACGTCACGTCTCCAGGGGGTGGCATCGGAGCGGAACCAGACGCTGATCCAGGCTTTGCCAACCGCCTTTTCATGGATCATGACCGGAATGCGCTGACCGCTGAAAATGGCTGTGAGTGAGTGCGTGCCGCCGACACTGTTGTGTGATTCAACATTGTCGGCCCGATCGCGCAGCCACTGCAGTATCTGTTCCAGGGAACGGTTCTTGATATAGATCTCAATGTCAGGGTGGCGGATCTCGGTGCTGCTCATCGTCGTCGTCCAGAATGTGCCAGATGCGCAGAACGCTCAGGCTTAGGTAACCAATAAGGGCGAGTATGCTGCCAGCGATGGTTAGGATCAAGCCGGCCAGTGCCAGCAATTCTGCCTTGAGCCCGGGTGGCAGGCTGTATTGGGCCATGCTGATGCCACCGACGCCACAAAAGAACAGCCCGGCTCCACTGAGCAGCAGGCGCAGGTTGCCTCGGGGGTTCTGTGCCTGCTGGCGAAGCCAGTCCTTGAGTCGGCTCATCGCTTGCGTAACAGGCTCAGTCTGAAATCGGCCTGTTCGGTCAGGGCGGAGCAGGCGGCAATGCGCTCACGGGCGGCGCTGTTCAGGCGCTGGCCGTGTGGTGTCATCGCCAGCAGGTCCTGCACCGCCTCGGCGTTGTCGAGCCTGAACTCGAACGCCAGCCTTTCCAGTGCGACGGGCTCGAACTGTTGCGCCAGTGCCTGCTCAGGGCTGAAGCCCGAACTGTCACGTACCTGTTCATAGATCAAACCGCGCAGAGCACGCAGGTGCTCAGGGCCGGGGTAGACCACCAACATGAGACCACCCGGTTTGAGAACACGAGCGGTGGGTTCAGGCAGCAGGCGGCCGAAGATCAGACTGGCCATGTCGACCGATTCATCGGCCAGCGGGATATCCGCGCCAGTGGCGACCAGCCAGAGAATATCGGGGTTGCGTCGGCTGGCGGTGCGTACCGCCGGTTTGGAAATATCCAGCCCGGCCACGTTCAGTTTCAACTGGCGCTGCAGCTGATCGGTGTACCAGCCCTCGCCACAACCAAGATCCAGAAGGTTTCCGGCCTGAGTTGTCTGCACATAAGGCTGCAGCAGATCAATAATGGCCTGTGCCAGCGGTGCATAGTGCCCCGCCTGCAGGAAGCGCTGTCGTGCCTGCACCATGTCGGCACTGTCGCCCGGCTCCTTGCTGCGTTTGCGCTGCGGCAGCAGCAAGTTCCAGTACCCCTGACGGGCGCGGTCAAAGCTGTGGTTGTGTTCACAGCCAAGCCGTTGCTCCTGCTGTTGCAGGGGCGACTTGCATACCGGACAGATCAGCGCAAATGTACTCATGCCTGAACCAGCAGCCGAGCCAGAATGTTTTCGTACAGGTGCGACAGATCATCCAGGTCGCTGGCGCGTACACGCTCGTTGATCTTGTGGATGGTGGCGTTGCAGGGCCCCAACTCCAGTACCTGAGCCCCGGTGGGTGCAATAAAACGACCATCAGAGGTGCCGCCGGAGGTGGACAGCTCGGTTTCGTAACCCATTACAGAGCGGATTGACTCCCGTGCCGCATCCACCAGACTGCCGGCCGCCGTCAGGAAGGGATTGCCGGACAGAATCCAGTCGATATCCCACTCAAGGCCATGCCGGTCGAGGATCTCGCGCACACGCACCTTCAGTTCATCGGCGGTCACTTCAGTTGAGAAGCGGAAGTTGAAAGCAATATCCACATGGCCGGGAACCACGTTGGTGGCACCGGTGCCGGCATTGATATTTGAGATCTGGAAACTGGTGGGCGGGAAGAATTCATTGCCTTCGTCCCAAACGGTGGCCGCCAGTTCAGCCAATGCCGGAGCGGCTTCGTGGATCGGATTGCGCACAAGATGCGGGTAGGCCACATGGCCCTGAATGCCACGTACCTTCAACGTGCCGCTGAGTGAGCCGCGGCGACCGTTTTTGATCACATCACCCACTTTTTCCGTGCTGGAAGGCTCGCCGACGATGCACCAGTCGATCTTCTCGTTGCGTGCTTCCAGATGGTCGATCACGCGGGTGGTACCGTTAATGAAGGGGCCTTCTTCGTCGCTGGTGATCAGCAGGGAGATGGAGCCCTGATGGTCCGGGTGGTTGGCGAGAAAACGTTCGACAGCGGTGACGAAGGCGGCAATGCTGCCTTTCATATCGGCAGCGCCGCGACCGCAAAGATAGCCTTCTTCGATACAGGGCTCGAAGGGCGGGAACTGCCACTGCTCTTCGGGGCCGGAGGGCACTACATCGGTGTGACCAGCGAAGCAGAACAATGGACCGGAGTCGCCACGGCGCGCCCAGAGGTTGGTCACCTCTTCAAACGGCAGGCGCTCGATGCGGAAACCGAGCTTTTCCAGTCGGCTGATCATCAGTTCCTGACAGCCATCATCCTCGGGGGTGACGGAGCGGCGGCTGATCAGCTCCATGGCCAGATCCAGCGTAGGGGAGGTCGAAGTCATGTTGAATCCTGCGGCTTGAAAACAATAAAACCCCGTACACCATCGGGTGAACGGGGTCGGTCAGCGCTGTTACGCTCAGTTGTGCTTGTGCAGCTCGGCGTTCAGCTCGATGGCGCTCTTGTTGGTTTTCACCTCGATGCGACCATTCTGCGAGTTGCGGCGGAACAGCAGGTCCGGGGTGCCGGCCAGTTCGCCAGCCTTGACTACGCCCACTTCCTGGTTGTGCTCGTCCAGAAGGGTGACCTTGGAACCACCGGTAACGTACAGGCCCGCTTCAATGGTGCAACGATCACCCAGCGGCAGGCCGAGACCGGCGTTGGCGCCCAGCAGGCAGTTCTCACCCACAGAGATCACCACGTTGTTGCCACCGGACAGCGTGCCCATGGTGGACGCGCCGCCACCGATATCGGAGCCGTTGCCCACGACAACACCAGCGGAGATACGGCCTTCAACCATGCTCACGCCCAGGGTGCCGGCGTTGAAGTTGATGAAACCTTCATGCATCACGGTGGTGCCTTCGCCCACGTGGGCGCCCAGACGGATACGGGCAGCGTCACCGATACGAATACTGGCCGGTACCGCGTAGTTGGCCATTTTCGGGAACTTGTCGACGGAGAACACGTCCAGCACCTTGCCCTGAGCACGAGCCGAGAGCTGACGGCGCGGCAGGTCGTCCAGTGCAACGGCGCCTTCATTGGTCCAGGCTACGTTAGGCAGCAGCGGGAACATGCCGCTCAGGTCGATGCCGTGCGGTTTGACCAGACGGTGCGACAACAGCGACAGCTTCAGGTACACCTCGGCGGTAGTTTGTGGCGCAGCGTCGGTTTCTAGGATGCAGAGCACCAGCGGCTGCTGAGTGCCTTCCAAAATTTCAACCACTTCAGCCTGAGCTTCGGCGTCCACGGACAGGAAGGCCGCTTCCAGTGCCTTCAGCTGGGAGGCGTTCAGTTCGATGGTCTGGTTGCCACCGGCGTAACCCACCTTGTCGGCCACGGCGGCAATCAGCGTGTCATCCGCGTTCAGCAGCGGTGCGTTGTAGTACACCTCCAGCCAGTCGCCGGCAGACGATTTTGTACCTACACCCAAACCAAATGCGAAATTCGCCATTGTTAACTCCGTTGTTCAATTCATCAAAAAGAGAGGCGCTGTTCAGTCGAACAGGGCCGCGTAATCGGTGTCTTTAAAGCCGACTTCAACCCGACCGTCGTCCAGTTCCAGCACCGGACGCTTGATCAGAGTCGGCTGTTCGACCATCAAGGCCTGCAGGGCTTGCTCATCGGTAGTGGCCTTGACCTCATCCGGCAGCTGACGCCAGGTGGTGCCGCGCTTGTTCAGCACTTTGTCCAGTCCGACTCTGTTGCACCAATGGGCAACCTTGTCGGCTTCAAGGCCTTGTTTGCGGAAGTCGTGAAATTCAAACGTAACACCACGGGCTTCCAGCCATTTGCGTGCCTTGCGCACGGTGTCGCAGTTGCTGATGCCGTACAGGGTGGTCACGGGCAACTCCTTACAGGGATTCAATATAGTGGCGAATGCGTTCGGCCGCTTCAACACACTCGGACACCGTTGCCACCAGTGCCATGCGCACAAAGCCGGCCCCCGGCAGCACGCCGTCCACTTCGCGGGACAGGTAGCGGCCCGGCAGCACGGTCAGATTCTGCTGTGCGAACAGACCCTTGGCAAATTCATCATCGGCCATTGGTGTGGGGGCCCAAAGATAGAAGCTGGCATCGGACTGTTTCACATCCATCACCGGCTGCAGTACACGCAATACCGCGTCGAACTTGTGTCGATACTGGCAGCGGTTTTCATATACGTGGCCTTCGTCATTCCAGGCGGCGATGGAGGCCAACTGGTGTTGAACCGGCATGGAGCAGCCGTGATAGGTGCGATAGAGCAGGAAGGGTTCCAGCAGGCTGGCATCACCGGCGATAAAACCGGAGCGCATGCCGGGCAGGTTGGAGCGCTTGGAGAGGCTGTGGAACACGATGCAGCGGGCATAGTCGTTCCGGCCCAGCTCGGCACAGGCCTGCAGTAATCCGGCCGGCTTGTTGTCCTCGTCCGGGTACAGCTCGGAATAGCACTCATCCGAGCAGATGATGAAGTCATGTTCATCGGCCAGGGCGATCAGCTTTTTCAGGGTCTCGACACTGTGCACGGCCCCGGTTGGGTTACCCGGTGAGCAGACAAACAGCAGCTGGGTTCGCTGCCAGATATCCGCTGGAACAGCATCATAATCGGGGATAAAGCCGTTTTCGGCCAGGCAGTTGAGGTAGTAAGGTTCGGCCCCGGACAGATAGGTGGCCCCTTCATAGATCTGATAGAAGGGGTTAGGGGACATGACCAGAGCATCGGGCTTGCGCTCGACCGCCGCCTGAGTGAAAGCAAAGATCGCTTCACGGGTACCGTTGACCGGCAGAATGTTGCGCTCAGGGTCCATGCTGTCGGTCTGCAGACCGAAGCGGCGTTCGCACCAGCTCGCCATCGCCTGACGCAGTTCCGGCATCCCCTTGGTGGTCGGGTAGGTGGAAACACCGCCGAGGTTTTCCGCCAGTACATCGGTTACGAAGGGCGGAGCCGGATGTTTGGGCTCTCCAATGCCGAGCGAGATGTGCTCAAGGCTTTTGGGGGGCTGAACACCGGCCTTGAGGACGGCCAGTTTCTCAAACGGGTAGGGCTGCAGTCGGTCGAGATCGCGGTTCATGCAAGTTTCCTGTCATACCCTGCAAAGTGCAGGGTTTTAGGCCAGATTTCAGGCGCAAAAGTATAGCGGAAGCGGCCTATTCGATGCCAGTTAAGCGCAGCGGATCGAGCAGACCTTCCACCTCTTCGCGCTCAAGGTCGGTCTGTTCCACGACCACGTCGACGATGGGTCGACCTTCGGTATAGGCCTGTTTGGCAAGGGTGGCCGCCTGCTCATAGCCCAGAACCGGGTTGAGTGCCGTGACCAGAACCGGGTTGCGCGACAGGGCCGCCTCGATATTGTTGCTGTTGACCGTAAAGCCTTCGATCGCCTTGTCGGCCAGTGTGACGGCAGCGTTGGCGACCAGCATCTCGCTCTGCAACAGGTTGTAGGCAATCAGCGGCAGCATGGTATTGAGCTGAAAGTTGCCGTGCTGGCCACAGATGCTGATGCTGACATCGTTGCCGCACACCTGCGCAGCCGCCATCATGACTGCCTCGGAGATCACCGGGTTGACCTTGCCGGGCATGATGGAGGAGCCAGGCTGCAGGGCAGGCAGGGCGATTTCGCCAAGACCCGCCAGTGGGCCTGAGTTCATCCAGCGCAGATCATTGGCAATTTTCATCAATGCCGTGGCGCAGGTCTTGAGCTGGCCGGACAACTCAACAGCCGTATCCTGACAGGCCTGAGCCGTAAAATGGTTCTGTGCAGGCTGCAGGGTCAAGCCGGTACGAATACTGAGCTGACGGCAGAACAGGCGTGAGAAGGCGCGCGGGGCGTTGACCCCGGTACCCACCGCCGTTCCGCCTTGAGCCACCTGCAACAGTCGCGGGCGCACGCTTTCCAGTCGTGCGATGCAGTCCTGTATCTGTGTCAGCCAGCCTGATACCTCCTGATCCATGCGGATCGGCATGGCATCCATCAGATGGGTACGACCGGTCTTGACGATCTGGGACAGCTCAGAGCGCTTGCGCGTCAGAATGCCGACCAGATGGCGCAGTGCCGGGATCAGGCTGTTTTCCAGCTGCAGCAGTGCGCTGACATGGATGCAGGTGGGGATCACATCGTTCGAGCTTTGGCTCATGTTGATGTGATCATTCGGGTGCAGCTCAAGGCCAGTGCGCTGCTTGATGAGCGCACTGAGCACTTCGTTCATGTTCATGTTGCTGCTGGTGCCGGAGCCGGTCTGGAATACGTCCACCGGGAATTGGTCGAGATGTTCACCAGCGATCAGCTGGTCGGCTGCGTCCACAATGGCATCTGCCTGCTCTTTTTCCAGCAGGCCCAGCTCCGCATTGGCACGTGCGCAGGCTGCCTTGATCTGGGCCAGCGTTGTGATGAACGAAGCCGGCAGGCACAGATCACTGATTTGAAAGTTATCCACAGCCCGTTGGGTCTGTGCGGCGTACAGGGCATCACGGGGTACCTGTACCTCACCCATGCTGTCATGCTCGGTGCGAAATTCCGGATTCATGCTTGGCTCCCTGTGCGTTTTTAAATGGTCCCGAACCGGGTGTTGTACAATCAGTTTATACACAATCCGGGGCGGATGCGCATAGCGTCAAATACCGTTTGATGGGTGCAGGATCACCCCGGAGTGCAAAGTATCGGTGTTTGGAGAATATGAGGTAGACTCTTGTTCCTTTCATCTGTTCCCTGCTTCAAGAGTGATCACCCATGAGTTTGCTTACTCGCTGGCCGCGCGACCAGCTCTGCCTCAGTGTTGAAGAACGTCGTCATGCCGTGCAGGCGGTGGAGCAGGCGTTCGCTGCCACCCTGGAATCATTGAAGGTGGATATTGGCCTGAAGGAGATGTTCGAGGAAATCTATGTGCCGCTGGCAGCCTGGATTCTGGCGCGCAAGCGACAGCAGGAAGGGCCACTGGTGCTGGGCATCAACGGTGCGCAGGGTGCCGGCAAGTCGACCCTGTTCAATCTGTTGGAAGTGATTCTGGGTGAAGGGTTTGATCTGCGAGTGGTGGGTTTCTCCATCGATGATATCTACAAGACCCGTGCCGACCGCGAGGCTCTGGCGCGCAGCATTCATCCCCTGTTTGTCACCCGGGGCGTACCCGGCACACATGATGTAGAGCTGGGCATGGAGATTATCGACAGCCTGTGCGCCGATGATCCCGAACGGGTGACCAAAATTCCGGTGTTCGACAAGTCGATCGATGATCGCTGCCCCGACTCGGTGTGGCAGGAATGGATCGGCGGCGCGGATCTGATCGTGCTGGAGGGCTGGTGCGTCGGCGCGCAGCCGCAGCAGGAGGAAACGCTGGTTGAGCCGGTGAATATTCTTGAGCGCAACGAAGACCCGCATGGAATTTGGCGGCGTCATGTCAATGAACAGCTGAAAGGGCCCTATCGAGAGCTGTTTTCACGTTTGGATGTATTGCTGATGCTCTGCGTACCGAGTATGGATGCGGTGTATGAGTGGCGTTCGCTGCAGGAGAAAAAACTGGCCGAGCGGATCCAGTACATCTATGACACTCAGCAGCCGACTGACCATCTGCGAATCATGGATGGTAACGAGATCAAACGTTTCATTCAGCACTATGAACGCCTGACCCGGGCCATGCTGGACGAAATGCCTGATCAGGCTGATGTCACCCTGTTCCTGAACGAAAACCACAAAATCGCGGATATTCGCGTACTTAAGCCGTTGTGTGGCAGCTAGATCGGCAGCAAGGTGGTTGATGCGATGCCATGCACCACGGTATTGATCGCCCGGTTGGATGAGTCAGAGACAATTTTTGCCATCATGTCCTGATGGGCGATCAACTTGGACATAATGCGCTCGTAGCTTAGATTGGTTGGGCTGTTGGCGTACAGGAAAGGCTCACCGTTTTCCTGCCGGTAGGTATTGAGTCGCCAGGCCACGGCTTCCAGATTACGGGCGCAGTTGTACAGTTTTTGCTGATCCATCTCGTTGAGCATGTAAAACTCGTCACGATAACTGTACGAAGCGTGCAGCATCCCGGTAATGCCGACCATCAGTGCAAATACCCGGTCGCCCTGAAACGCGGGATCAAACGCCAGTGGCACGGCTTTCTCTGCATACAGGTTGTTCAGTTCTGGGTGGGTGATCAGTCGAGGGGAGTTCAGCAGCAATTCCAGGCGTCTTTCGATGGTCATACCGGGTACTTTCGCCAGCTCCCGCGGGTTGCGCTTGTACAGCTTGATAGCCAGTTCTCGCGCCAGATGAGTAACTGTTTCAACATGCAGATCGGCGACCATATCGATCTCGGACTTGCCCAGGTTTTTAAACTGGAACGGACGCTCATTGCCACTGGCTGCACAGCCGCCAAGCAGCAAGCCTGTCAGAAATAACCCAAGTATCCGTCTTGTCTGTTTTGGTCCATGCATCGATTTCAATCTCCTTGATCTGAACTGCACCCCGCGTGATCCCGGGCAGTATAACCCTGATTGTTTCGGTTATAGTAACCGCTTGAGCCCATTCGACTGGAGAAATCTATGAGTGATACCCCCGAAATCAGTGCCCTGCGCCGCGAATATGTGGCGGCGGGACTGAGTCGTGCCGAGCTGGCGGCTGACCCGCTGGAGCAGTTTGGTTACTGGATGCAGCAGGCGCTGGAGGCCTATCCCGACGATGCAACCTCAATGACTCTTGCCACGGCCGGTGCGGATGGCTGGCCAGCCGCACGTATTGTGCTGCTCAAGCGTTTCGATGCGGATGGTTTCTGTTGGTTCACTGATTTTCGCTCCGAGAAGGGGGAGCAGTTGCAGCAGAACCCGAAAGCCGAGTTGCTGTTTTACTGGCGCGGACTTGAGCGTCAGGTGCGGATCCGTGGACGTGTCGAGCAGCTTGATCACGCAATGGGCGAGACCTACTTTCACGAACGGCCGCGCGGCAGTCAGCTGAGTGCGGCAGCTTCGCATCAAAGCTTCCCGATTGATCATCGTATCACGCTGGAACAGCGCGTAGCCGAACTGGATCAAACCTTTGAGGGAGCCGTCATTCCCTGTCCGTTAACCTGGGGTGGTTATCGGCTGATACCCGAGCTGTACGAATTTTGGCAGGGACGGGAGAACCGCCTGCATGATCGCTTCCGCTACCAGTACAATGACACCGGCTGGCAGATAGAACGTCTGCAGCCCTGATCAAACCGCTACACGGGAGTTGGCTGGTTGTTGACCTGCCGACTCCTCCTCAAGATACCTTTTCACGCCACTGCAAGTCGCCAATCTGTACGTTGAGCCAGTCGAACCCGATTCGACGGGCAACCGCTGCTGCACCATCCAGGCTTTTGAACTCCCGTTCCCCTTTTGAGCGCTGCAGGTTGAGTGTCACCACCTCCTGATCACGCGTGATGAATTTCAGGGTCCAACCGCGTGACATCGAGACTGGAATCGCCTGGCAGGAATCAAATACCCCCGCCTTGAAAAGCAATTTAATTTCCTTCTCTTGCATCCTCTTAATCCTTTTTTGATTGATCATTTATCAATTAATGATAATTATAAATGCAATGATGATGAATGGCAAAAAAACTGGCCTGTTTATTCCTATATAAGTAATTGAAAATAAAGGATTTTTAAGATTTTATTCTGGATTTATCGCGGCTGGATATGCAGTTTTATAACCTATTGTTTATAAAGGAAAATTCAGTATTTTCTACTTAGATCTTTTTGTTATTTAGGATTGTTTTGAGTATTCGTAGTGGAATTTATGATAAATCATTAAGTGTTTTTTGATTTATCATCGCTGGACATGATTGATGGCTGCCTGGGAGAGTGTAAAAGCAGATTGTGAGTCAACTCAGGTGCTGGCAGTGGGAGGGGGCAAGATGAAGTGGGGGAGACAGGAAAAGCAGGCAGCCTGAACGGCTGCCCGGTGAGCGGATCAGCTTGAGCGCTTGGTCTCGAGCCTGGTCTGCAGGATTTGCTCAACTGCATCGAGCTGCTTACGCATCTGCTCAACAGCGCTGTTGTCATCGTTGGAGGGTGAAAAACGGAACATGTCCAGCATCTCGACCAGGAACTTCTCTTCGTTCATCTTGCTGATCTGTTCTGGCGTCCAGTTCTTGTGTGAGTACATGGTAATCTCCTTTTTGAATGTTCTGATTTAGATATGCGCCAGATGTGAGCGTTTTTCAAGTTGGATTGTACTGATGAGCTATGCTGAAAAGTCGAGAGGAGGACTCGTTGAGCTGAGTCAATATGTGCTCCAGGCTTAAGAGGTAATCTGTTCCCAACTAGGGTAACGAACGTAAAGGTGATTGTGATGTTCGGGATTGATCTGTACAGCTTCGAGGTATTGGCGCCGAGCCTGCTGGGTATTGTGGGTATGGCTGCAGTGATGGTGTGGGCCTTCATCAAGGTTCGCAAGCTGATGAATGAAGACGGCAAAAAACAGAAATAATCTTTCTGGCCGCCAACGGGACATAAAAACAAACCCGCCGAACTTGGCGGGTTTGTTTTTTCAGCCGTTGTGGTAAATCCATTCCAGCAGCTCACGTTCAAATGCCGTGATCGGGCTGGGGCCGTGGAATTTTTCCGGCAGGCTGATACTGCTCAGCAGCAGTACAAATACATAGCGTTCACCTGAGGCCGTATCGATGTATCCGGCCAGATTGCGGCTTCCGTTGACGGTGCCCGTTTTCGCCTTGATCGCTCCCTGTAGCGGGGGTTGTCGTGTGCTGGCACGGTATTTCAGGGTGCCGCTGGCACCCGAGACCGGCAGTGACTGGTAGCTGTGAAGTTCGGAGTGGGCAGCCAGCCAGCGCAGCAGGTTGGCCAGCTGGCGGGCCTGAATCAAATTGTCCCGTGACAGGCCTGAGCCGTCACTGAGGGCCGCCAGATGCAGGTCAACACCGGTATGCTGCTGGATAATCGTTTTCATGGCGCGGACGCCGCTTGCAAAGCTGCCGGCTTCACCGGAGTGGATCGGCAGGGTTTTAAGCAACAAGTCTGCAATCAGGTTGTCGGAACGCTGCAGGGTCTGTTGCAACAGTTCAGCCAACGGCGCTGACTGTACCTGCGCCAGCAGCTGCCAACCCGAACCCAGAGCCCCCGGCACAATATCGCCTCTTAGTACGATACCCTGTCGGCTGAGTTCCTGACGAATACGTGCCTTGCCGTGGGCAACAGGGTCGTTGATGGCAAACTTGAGCGGCAGTACATCACGCTGATCACTGATGCAGCCGCTGAGATGGTAACGGTTGCCAGGACCCAAGTGAGCTTCCAGTTCGCACAGCTGTTGTTCGATCTGTTCTTCTGGCAGCACCATTACGCTGGACGTGACTTCGATCGGCTGATGGGCCGGCACAAAGAAGCGTGCGGGCTTACCGCTGCCGCGGCTATTCAGGCTTGCCTGAATACAGTTGCCTTCGAGGGTCAATGCCGTCACGGGTGCGCTGTAACACACGCCCAGATTATTCCAGGGCCAGCCGTGGGCACGGTCGTAACCGCTGAAACGGCTGGTATCGAGCAGAATGTCTCCCTCTATTTCGCGTACGCCTTGTTGGCGCAGTTGTGTCAGTAATTCACCCAGCTGGGCCACGCTCAGGTCCGGTGCGCCGGTGAATTCAAACAGCAGGTCACCCTGCCAGCGACCACCCTGCTGTTGGCCGCGTTGCCAAAGGCGAGTGGGAAAGCGGTAGTCCGGCCCCAGTGTCAGCTCGGCGGCTGTGGCGGTAAACAGTTTCAACGTGCTGGCCGGAGGCAGCAGAGTGTCGCCGCGGTAATCGATCTCCAGGGCACCCGTTGTACTCAAGGGTGCCACCACAAGTGCCATCTGACTGCCTTCAGGTGCCAGATCAAGAATTTTTTTCCACTCCTGAGCATGGACAACAGGCGCCAGTAACAGCAGGATAAAAAGTCGCAACAGCATGGTGAGTCTGCCTTTTGTTTGAGCTGGGGAGTTGAATCGAATAATAGGTGCATTGTGCCAGACCGCCACTGAACAAATACAGCGCTGAACGGAGTCGAAATGAGCCCTGACATAGCTTCAAACCCCCTGATCCCTGAACTGCTGGCCCTGCTGAGGGCCCATCCGGACGGGATCAGCGAGTTCAGGCTGATGAAAGGGCTGGAAGCGCATCCTGCCTTTGCCGAACTGGCCGATGACTATCAGCTACGCCTGTTTCAGAAACACTTCATGATCATGCACGGTCTTTATACTTTGCAGACCCGCCTCTGGTACGAAGAACAACTGAGACTTGAAATTTCTCCGCTTAGTGTACGCTGCCATGCTGAACCGGTAGACAGTATCACCGAGCAGGCATCCGTCCCCGGAGCGGCCGATCCTCTGCGTGACTACTATCTTGACTGGACGCAGCTGCAACACACCAGTGCACGAGATGTACAGCGCCTGCTGGCCGGCTTCATGGAGCAACTCGATCATCCCGGTGCGCGGCACAAGGCTCTGGAAACACTAGAGCTTGACGCCGGTGCCAGCCAGGAAAAAATTCGCAGTCGTTACCGCCAACTGGCCGCTCAGCTTCACCCTGACAAAGGGGGAGACAGTGAGGCGTTCATTGAAGTTCGCCGTGCCTACGAACTGCTCCGCTCCGGCGGCTGAGCATGTAAAGATCTGTAAAAGCCGCTGCCGCTAAAGGAACAATCCTCTAATATAAGGCTCTCACGGGACTGGCTGGCGCACTCTATGATGCGCGCTGCCGGTTTGTATCCGTACGAAACAGGGAACCGATGTGCGAATCCTACTCCTTTTACCCATGCTGCTGGTGCTGAGCGCCTGCAGCAGCCCGCCAAAATTGATGTCGCCGCAACCCGAACTGCCCGACAACTGGACCAGCGCTGAAGGGAGCGACACGGAACCGGTTTCGGAAGAGCTGCGTGGCTGGCTGGTGCAACTGAATGATCCACGTTTGCAGGAACTGGCGACGGAAGCCCTGGCGGCCAATCCCGGACTGCAGGCCGCTCGGTACAATGTGAGTCGCAGCCGTGAAGCTGTGGATATAAGCCGTGCAGATCGGTTGCCTTCGCTGGCACTTAATCTGGGCAGTACCCGCAGGGAAGACAGTGATCGGGTAGACTCCCTCGATTTCAGTATCAGCCTGGATCTGGATCTGTGGGGCCGACTCAGTGCGCGTCAGCGTCAGGCCCGACTTGATCTGGCTGCGGCTGAAGCCGGGTTGCGACAACAGGAACAATCGCTGGTGGTCAAACTTGGCACTCAGTGGTTTGCTCTGCAGGAAGCCCAGCTGCTGCTCGACCTGTACCGTCAGCGTCGTGACAATCTGGCACAGAATGTCGAGGTGATTGCATCCGGCTATCGCCAGGGGCTGAATGAGGCGTTGGACCTGTATCTGGCGCGTAACAACCTGCATGCCGAAAACGCCCGTGTTGAACAGCAAACTCAGCAATTGGCTGAAATTCGTCGTGAGCTGGAGTTGCTGCTCGGGCGCTATCCGTCCGCTCGGTTGATCGCAGAAGCCGCGTTGCCCTGGCTGGAGACTGACATACCGGCAGGTTTGCCGGCCGATGTGTTGACCCGTCGCCCCGATCTGCAGCAGCAGTGGCTGGAACTATTATCAGCCGATGCGGCTCTGGCCGCTGCCCACCGTGATCGCTTTCCCAGCCTTGGTCTGACCAGTACGGGCCTTGGGGGCAGCAGTGATGCCCTCAGTGATCTGTTGTCACTGGGCAACCTGAGCTGGAGCATAGGTGCGAGGCTGACGCAAACACTGTTCGATGCCGGTCGCAAGGCATCGTTGCAGGATCAGGCGCTGGCGCGTCGGCAGGAGCTGGAACAACGCTGGCTGGAAGCAGTGTATGCCGCATTGGCCGAGGTGGAAAATGCATTGTCGCTTCGACAGAGTTTGCTCGAACGCCATGCTCAGTATCTGGAGGCTCAGCGCAATGCCGTGCATGCCGAAAACCTGGCCTTTGAGCAGTATCAGAAGGGTTTGACCAGCTACACTACCGTTCTGGAAGCTCAGAGACGTTCCTTTGATGCCCAGACCAGTGTATTGGGGCTGCGCCGCCAGCTGCTGCAGAACCGGATCGAGCTGTATCGTGCGCTGGGCGGCACTTTTCAAACCGACCTTCCAACAACAGAGCCTGAGCAGGAGCCTGCCGGACAATGATCAAACGTATTCTTCCCCTGATCGTCATTCTGGTAATGGCCACACTCGGTTGGTTTATATACAGCAACCCACCCGAAGTGCACCGTGGTAAGCCGCCGCAACCGGCCAGAATTAATGTGGATACTCAAACCATTGCTGCTGCCCCCTACCGGGTGATGATCGAGAGCTACGGTCGCATTCGACCGCGTACCCAAAGCACTCTGCAGCCGCAGGTTAACGGTGAGGTTGTCTGGCTGGCCGCTGATTTCCGTGCTGGAGGCTTTTTCGAGAAGGGTGATGAGCTGATCCGGCTGGATAGCCGTGACTATGCGGCCGAAGTGGCACAGGCTGAAGCCAGTGTGATCAGCGCCCGACAGCAACTGGCCGAAGAGCAGGCGCGGGCCGACCAGGCCGCTGCAGACTGGGAGCGTCTGGGGAACTCCGGACAGGCACCGGCACTGGTGTTGCGCAAGCCTCAGCTGGCCAGTGCCCGTGCCGGTCTGGCATCGGCCGAAGCGACACTGGCCAAGGCACGGCTTAACCTGGAGCGGACCCGCATTCGTGCACCCTATGCCGGGCGCGTATTGGAAAAGAGCGTTGACCTGGGACAGGTGGTGTCCAGCAATACCACGCTTGCCGAAATATACGCAGTGGACTATCTCGAAGTGCGCCTGCCGTTACAGAGCCGCGACCTTGGTTTTGTGGATCTGCCTGAGGAGTATCGCTTTGAACAGGCAGGTGGCACCCAACCGCGGGTGGAGCTGATCTCTGATCTGGTCCAGCGTGAAGTTTGGAGCGGCCGTATTGTGCAGACTGAAGGCGCTATCGATGCCAGCAGCCGTCAGTTACATGTGCTGGCGCAGCTGGACGACCCCTATGGTGAGAAGGCAGTTGATCGGGTTCCGCTGAAAGTGGGTCAGTACGTCACTGCGCGCATCGAGGGACGGGAAATTCCGGATGCAATCGTGATTCCCAACCGTGCCATCTATCAGGGCAGTTATGTCTACCGTGTTGAGAACGGTGTACTGCAGCGTCAGCCGATCCGCATTGACTGGCAGAATGAGACCGAGGCCTTGATTGGCGAGGGGCTTGAGCCCGGTGACGAACTGGTGCTGACGTCGCTCGGTCAGGTGATTTCAGGTACTCAGGTCAAAATTCGAGGTGCGGCCAAGCCTGAATCGGAACAACCCTCCGAAGGGCCTGCAGTACAAGGTCAGCGCCGTGCAGCAGGAGAACAGCCATGATCGCCTGGTTCGCACGCAACCATGTGGCCGCCAACCTGCTGATGGTCACCATTCTCTTCACCGGTTTGATGTCACTCAAATACAATATTCCGCTGGAGGTTTTTCCCAGTTTCGAGACCGACACCATCAGTGTCAATGTCAGTCTGCGCGGCGCAACTCCTGAAGATGCCGAGCTGAGTCTTGCAACCCGGGTCGAGGAGGCGGTCAGTGATCTGGAAGGGGTGAAACAGATCAACAGCCGTTCAGTGGAAGGGGGGGCGACGATCACGATCGAAGTCGACAGCGGCTACGATGCCCGTGAGTTGTTGGCGGATGTGAAGTCACGCGTGGATGAAATTGGCACTTTCCCCAGTGAGGCGGATCAACCGGTCATCTCACTGGCCACTTTCAAGCGTGACGTGATTACGGTCGCCGTCGCCGGAGAGCTGAGTGAACAGGAGCTGCGCGGCTATGCCGAGCGGGTGCGTGATGATCTGTTGCGCACGTCGGGGATCACTCAGGTCGAGCTGGACGGGGTACGCAACTACGAGATCGCTATCGAGCTTTCACAGGATCAGCTGCGCGCCTACGATCTGACGCTGTCGGAAGTGGCCGAGCGGATCGGCAACAGCTCACTGGATCTCTCAGCCGGCAACATCCGCACCGATGGCGGCGATATTCTGATCCGGTCCAAGGGGCAGGCGTACTATCGTGACCAGTTTGAGCCGTTAGTCATCAAGGCCAACACCGATGGCAGTCTGCTGCGACTGAGGGATATCGCCAACGTGACCGATGGCTTTGAAGAGTCGGCGTTGCGTACCCGGTTTAACGGCAAACCTGCAGCAATGCTGGATGTCTATCGTGTCGGTGATCAAAGTGCCATCGAAGTGGCCGACAAGGTCAAGGCCTATGTTCATAAGCAGCAGGCCAACCTGCCGCAGGGGCTGGAGCTGAGTTACTGGGGCGACGGTTCACTGCTGGTCAAAAGCCGCATCAAAACGCTGACCACAAACGCACTGCAGGGCGGCATCCTGGTGTTGCTGCTGCTGACTTTGTTCCTGCGCCCCTCCATCGCGTTCTGGGTGTTTATCGGTATACCGGTGAGTTTTATGGGCGCCTTTCTGGTTATGCCACTGTTCGGCGTTACCCTGAACGTGCTGTCACTGTTCGGCTTTATTTTGGTACTGGGGATTGTGGTGGATGATGCCATCGTCACCGGTGAGAACATCTACAGTCACCTGCGCAATGCCGAGTCCGGTCTGCAGGCATCCATTCGTGGCACACAGGAAGTAGCGGTACCGGTGACCTTCGGTGTGCTGACCACGGTTGCAGCATTCTTGCCAATTGGCTTTATCGAGGGTGCCCGTGGTGCGCTGTTCGCCCAGATACCGGTCGTTGTTATTCCGGTGCTGCTGTTTTCGCTGATCGAATCCAAGTTCGTATTGCCGGCCCACTTGAAGCACCTCAAGCTGCGTCAGAACGAAGTTGAACAGCAGGGAAGGCTGTCGCAGATGCAGCAGCGTTTTGCCGATGGTTTTGAGCGCATGATTCTCAAGTATTATCAGCCGTTGCTGGCGCTGAGCCTGAAACATCGACTGACTACACTGGCGCTGTTCAGCGGCGTGTTCATTCTGATACTGGCCTTTATTCTGTCGGGCTGGACACGCTTCGTGTTTTTCCCGCGGGTTGAAGCGGATACGGCGCGCGCTTCGCTGACGATGCCCAGCGGTACCCCCTTTGAAGTGACCGACCGCCATATCGTGCGGATGGTCGAAGCGGCTCGGGCACTGCAGGAGGACTACCGGGATCCGAATACCGGTGAAAGTGTGATCATGAATATATTTTCCACTACCGGTGCCGGTGGCAGTGCCGAAACGGGCCGAATTCGCTTTGAGCTGCAGCCGGCTGAAGAGCGGGAGCAGGAGGTGAGCGCTTCGACACTCATTAACGAATGGCGTGAGCGAATCGGGCCGATCCCCGGAGCCGAGACGCTGACTTTCAGAGCGGAAATAGGGCGAGCCAGTGACCCGGTCAGCATCGAGTTGCGCTCGGGAGATGTGGATGATCTGCGTGCCATGGCGGATCAGGTGAGAGCGCGACTTGAAACCTACCCCACTCTGTTTGATATCGCCGATAACCTGTCAGACGGCAAGGAAGAGTTGCAGTTGGAGCTGACACCGCAGGCTCACCTGCTTGGCCTGACTCGCAGTGACATCATTCGTCAGGTGCGGCAGAACTTTTTCGGTATCGAGGTGCAGCGGGTACAGCGTGGCCGAGACGATGTAAGGGTGATGGTACGTTTGCCGCTGGAAGAGCGTCAGGCGATTGCCGGCCTCAAGGGGATTCTGATCAACACCCCGGGTGCAGGGCAGGTACCGTTGGATGAAGTGGCGCAGCTGGTGCCGGGCAAAAGCCCTTCGGCCATCTACCGTGTTGATCAGTATCGTACCGCCAATGTGGTCGCCGATATGGATAAGGTCAACACCAATACCACGGTGCTGAATCGCGATCTAAACGAATTTCTGACCGAGCTGGTGCTGCAATATCCCGGTGCGGAGTTCAGCCTTGAAGGGGAGGCCGAAGAGCAGCGGGAGTCTTTTGCCTCGCTGGCACTGGGGCTGGCATTCGTGTTTTTCGTGATCTACAGCCTGTTGGCAATCCCGTTCCGCTCCTACCTGCAACCGCTGATTGTGATGTCGGTGATTCCTTTTGGCGCCATTGGAGCGATTGTTGGTCACTGGATCATGGGGATGGACCTGACCATCATGAGCCTGCTGGGGTTGATGGCTCTGATTGGCGTAGTGGTGAACGACAGCCTGGTACTGGTGGACTTCACCAACCAGCGGCGCAAGGAGCTGCAGGCGGGAGGAGAGCACTCACACTTCGAGGCAACGCGACAGGCGGTGCTGGTTGCGGGGGTTGCACGCTTCCGACCTGTGATGCTGACTTCGCTCACTACTTTTATCGGCTTAATGCCATTGTTGTTTGAAAAGGCGGTGCAGGCCCAGTTCCTGATCCCGATGGCAGTTTCGTTGGGCTTCGGCATCATCTTTGCGACGGTCGTCACATTGATCATGGTGCCGGTCAACTTCATGCTGTTGGAAGATCTGCGCAGACTCGGGCGTCGGCTGGCGAAGCGACCCGAGCCTGTCAGCACTCACTGATCCTTCACGAGCCTGCTCCGGTCCGACCCGCGACCGGGGCAGGCTCATGCGGCAGGTCTTCTGCCGGCGTTAGCCGTTGATGCAGCCATGCCAACGCCAGCAGTCCCAACCCTAGCCCCATGAAGGAGGCTACCCGCCAGAGCCCTGTCAGGTCTGACATGTCGATCAGGAATAGCTTGGCGACCACAACCAGCAGCAATGCCATTCCACTGCGGTAGAGTGTCCGACTGTGGAGCCAACTTCCCCCCAGCAGTGCTGCCGAGGCCAATAGCAGCCAGATGGCGGAGTAGGTGTACAGCTCTCCATCCGGAGTCGGTCTGGCCAGACTCAGTTCACCCTGCCACAGGTGGCGGATTTCCATGGAGATGAACAGCAGCAGGCTCAGCCCGGCGGCCAGTCCTGCCCAGCGACCTATTGCTGCAGGCAGCTGTCGCCATAGCAGTACCAGCAACAACGAGGGGGCACCGTAACTGATTAGCAGCAGGTTCCACAGCGGGGTGTCACTGATCTCGGTACTACTCCAGAGCGGGTTGAAAATTAGTAAAACCCATATCAGGTGATTGGCGGCTGCAGCGAGCAGATGGAGTGTTGCGATCACCTGATAGAAACGTGTCAGATGCTGGCTGAGTCGCGCACGCCACAGGTAGATGCAACCGGCACTGCCCCAGATCAGGGTGTTGAGGCTGGCTTCCAGAAAACTGTATTCCTGCCGGAAAATATCGCCATCATACAGCCACCAGCGGACTTCGGCTGCCAGCGTGAGTATCAGCAGGTGGGCTGCACCGCCCTGTAGCCAGGCAGTCATTTTCACATCACTTCGCAGAATCCAGGCAGCGGCGGCAGCACAGGCGCTGGCGCCACCGTAGGTCCAGAGTGACCAGTGGCTGTCGTTGGCATAGCTCAACAGCCAAGGGTTGAAGGTCAATCGGCATACTACGATGGCGAGCACCAGTCGGATAACCCAGGGCAACCACTGCAGCTGGTAGCGACGTTGCAGCAATGACAGGCTGATCAACTGAACGGCCAGTGCCAGTGTCAGTGTCGCATCCACCAGCCAGATAACGGCTGCCAGCGACAGTCCCAGGTGGGCACTGCTGATCAGCAGTACTCGCACCAGGTCGCTGCCGGGCTGCTGCAGGGCGATTCGTGACAGAGCCAGGTAGATCAGCCCCAGTATTAATGCGGCACCGCCCCAGCCCCAGTCACTGCTGAAAGCGGTAAACAGGTAATAGCTCAGTGCCAGCATCAGCAACGGCGTAAAACAGCCGAGGCCGATCCAGAAGGCGGCATGTTGCACCCGCCTGAACACCAGCCATGCAGGGCCTGCCGTGAACAGAATGGTCAGCATTACAAAGCGGGAGACCAGTGCGGCCTGAGTGGTTGCATCGGGAGCTGTAAACAGTAGCTGATCGCCGAAATAACTCAACATCGGCATCACCACAGCCAGCGCGGTTGTTGCCAGTATCAGTGCCGGCAGCGGGTTGAAAAGTGAGCGCCGGCTTGCGGCCAGCAATAACAGTGCAGGCAGTAACAGCAGAGTGAGGTAACTGCTGGCATGGACGGTTTCAAGTGCCAGTGTGTAACCCTGAGCCAATACGATCAGAATCAGGGTTGGCAATACCGGCCAATGGCGTTGGCCACGAACCTGATGCAACAGATCGAGCCAGCGGTTGGCAGCGGGCCCTGTCTGTTGCAGCAGCCAATCCTGAGCGGGGACGGCAAGAAACAGATACGCCAATCCCAGCAGATAAAGCGAGCGCACCCCGTCAGCAGGTGTAGTGGCAAGACTTAAACCCCACCAACCGAGACTGCCGATGATGACACCTGCCCAGAGCCAAAGGCGCTCCACATAGGCCAGTAACCAGAGCGAAAACAGTGTCAGGATGCTGATGTAGACCAGTGCCAGTTCGATCTGCCCAGAACCCGTGCTGACCAGAATGGGTACCAGATAGCCGCCCAACATGCCCAGTGCTGCCAGCACGGGCCCGTGCCTCAGGGCAAGTGCCAGTGTGGCAAAGGACACCAGCGCCATGCCCGCGAAGATCAATCCGGGTGAAATACTCTCCAGCAGCTTGAAAGCGGCAAAGAGTGCGGCATACAGGATGATACTGGCTCCACCGGCAAGCGCTGCGAATACATCGCTCTGGCCGCGTTTGCGCCTGAGCCACTCGGCCAGACCATGCAATCCCATACCTGCGATCATTGATAGAATGACCCGCGTTTCAGGCCCCATCAGCCCCTGCTCGATGGAGTAGTGCACCATGAACACTCCGGCAAGGCCGACACAGATGCCACCCAGCCAGATCATCCAGTTTTCTTTAAGGCTGTCAGTTAAGCGTCTAACCAGCCCTGCCTGCGATTGAGATGGCGGTCTGTCAGGCGTTGGGCGCGATGAAGATGGTGCAGCTGAAGCTGCAGAAGTTGAGGTGATGATGCCCCAGTTGGCATCTGCCGGGGGCTCCTGTACAGGTGGTATGGGTGCTGCCTGAGCGGCTGAAGCTGGCCGTTTTTCCTGATCAGGTTGCGAAGTGCTTGATGACGGATGGAAGCCCTGTTGCGTCAGCGCCTTCAGCTGGTGTTGCAGCTGGCTTACCTGTTCACGCAGTTGGCGGGTCACTACCCAGGCCCGAATGCCAAGCGCCGCGCCGACCAACAAAAACAGGGGGAGGGCCAGAAAAAGCAGCCAGAGTTCATCCATACTTGACCTCGCACATATCCTTTGTCTGCCGTATTGCCGGCGCTGGAATCTCATTGACTATAATGCAACAGGTCCTATACAGAAAGACAGGTGCAGAAGGTGTCGCATGATCAATCCTATCCTGCCGCAGGTGCTCAATGAACTGCGACAACACCCAGAAGGGGTCAGTGAGTATCATTTGATGCGTACGCTGGAACAGCAGCACGCATTCGATGAACTGAACGCGGACGGTGCATTGGCGCTTTACCGCAAACACTTCATCATCATGAATGCGTTGTATGATTTGCAACAAGTGCTTTGGGAAGAGGAACAGCGTGTACTGGTTATTTCACCGATGCATATCGAGTTGCACAAGGCGCATGATGAATCGGATCAGGTGCAGGCCAACCCATTGTTGAGCGAGTATTACCTTGATTGGCACAATTTTGAACAGACCAGTGCTGAAGACGTACAGCAACTAATGGATTCGGTGACCGGCCCTCGTCATTGAGGGCGGTCACCGACCGCTTGAGGGTCAGTCCTCTATTTTTCCACTTTTGATCCGTTTCTCATACAGTGCTTCCAGCTTGTACATGTCTTGCTGCAGCTCGAAGAAACCGTGCCAATGAGCGTAGTCCGGGCCTGCCATCATGGCTCCATGACGGGCGCGACGGCCTTCGTGATGCCAGAGGTGGTAAAAAGTAATCTGGAACTCATCGGTCCATGGATTCTCTTTAAGCAGTCCCTTGGCTCTCAGCTCCTCCAGCATCTTCTTGGCAGGGTCATAATATTCCACGTTGTAGAGCATGACGGCCTTGTCACCCTGAGCGAAGAAGCCCTTGGTGTGTGACTCACCGTGACAGGAGCTGCAGACCTGCATCATCAGCTTGCGACCGCGATCCCCATCCCCCAGCAACGGACTCATCACGTCAGTGGAGTTGCGCTTCTCGGAACGCTCATCCCAGAGGTTCCAGTACAAGCGTTCGGTAATGTTGTGGGTGGAGCCGAGTTTGCCAATACCGCTCATGTGGCAGGTGGCGCAGGTGGGGGCGCGATAGTCACCGGGCTCCCAGCCATCGGCGGGGCTGTCCCAGGTCCACTCATGGCCTTCTGTCGCGTATATCTGGCCGTGCTTGCTGTTTTCAAACACTTCAATATCGGGATGGTCAGGCCCCATGTGGCAACTGGCGCAGGCGGCTGGCTTGCGCGCTTCAGCCAGCGAGAAACGATGGCGGGTGTGGCAGGCACCGCAGTTGCCGGTTGCCCCATCCGGATAGATGTTGCCCATACCGGAGTTGGGCCAGGTTGACGGATCAGGCTTGCCATCGGCCATCAGTTTGATCTCGGTGCCGTGGCACTGCATACAACCGGTTTCATCCGGTGCATTGCCAAGTTCGGGGTTATCACGACCTTCATGGAACTTCACCAGCGCGTGCAGGCTGTTCTTCGGAATAATCTGACGATAGGCACGGAAGTGACCGCTGTGATTGAACTCATCCTGTTCCTGGGCATGGCAGCGACCGCAGGTGTCGGGCGAGACCAGCGGTGTGATATAGACGTTGCTGAGACCTTCCTCGGCATGCAGCTGGGCATCCACATCTCCCTTGTTGGCAGCGTGGCAG
Organism: Marinobacterium sp. MBR-111; assembly: GCF_040547585.1. Lineage (NCBI taxonomy): Bacteria > Pseudomonadati > Pseudomonadota > Gammaproteobacteria > Oceanospirillales > Oceanospirillaceae > Marinobacterium > Marinobacterium sp. MBR-111. Next base: position 29,310 of record NZ_JBEPQA010000009.1, on the reverse strand, counting down.
TCATTACAGCCCACCCCGACATGGCTGTGGCGACTCTTCTTCCAGTCGGCCACAACACCGGGGTGCTCATCCTGGTGGCAGCTGACACACTTCTGGTCCAGCTCGGTCAGGCTTTTGCTGAATACGATGCTACGTACCGGATTCATGTCGATGCCTCCGCCCTCTTCAGCAAGCAGGGTGGCAGGGCCGAGTATCAGGCTCAGCAGCAGTAACCAGCGTATTCTGATCAGTCTCATGACAGTTTCCTCATCCTTCAGTCGCGGGCATGGGCGAGAGTTGCGGGGGCGGGGGCAGGAAGCGTTCCAGGTCGGTATGACCGACGCGGTGGCAATCGACACACTGGTCCTGAATAGTGCCGAGAAAGTAAGGTTTGTGAGCGACGAATTGGGCGTTGTCGAGCTCAGAGCCGGACTGCAGGTTGTTGTGGCATTTCAGGCAGCCGGAATCGTAGACATATTCGTTGGCGCGTAACCGTTTGGCGTGCCAGTCCACGTCCTCGGCACCGATGACGAACTCCATCCACACGTCCCAGGCACCGCTGCGGGCTTTTTGAAACAGGTAGCTCACATAGTTGTCATGGGGCAGGTGGCAGTCGGAGCAGTATGCTTGCACGCCAGTGGTGGAGCGGCCACCATGGGGATCGCGCAGAAAGGAGGCTTGCATCGGTTTCATGCTGTGACAGCTGCCACAGAACTGCTGGTCAGATGTCATGTTGAGCGCGGTATCCGTCACCGCCCAGCTGACCACGATGCCAAGCCCGGCCAGTGTCAGTATCAGCAGTACCTTGATCCAGAACATGGCGTTAATATCCCTGCAAAATGCATGTTTTATTGTTATGCCCTGCAGCCTAGTTGATAACATCAGGGTTGTCAGATTTATGCGGCTTGCCTGACCTGTTGCCAGCGTTCAAACTGGTGTCAAACATTTAAGCAAGGATTACACCCGTGACATTGAAATTGCCTTCGGCGCTGCTAACCCTCCTGATGCTGATACCGACTACAGCTCATGCTGAAGAGCGCGCCCTGTTTCTGCAGAAAGTGTACATGTCGTTCTGCCTGAAGCATTTTGATGATTATGGTGCGTTGAGGGCGAATCTAATAGAGCAGGGGCTGCCCAAACTGTCTGTGCAACAGGCAGCCCCTTTTTTGCAGGGGCGTGAAGGTGATGCCTGGCCGGTGCCCTATGAAGGTCAGTTCGGCCAGTTTGTGCTCACACTTCCGGCCGGCGACAATCTCTGTGCGGTGATGGCGCGCAGAGCTGATCCGGACAGTACCGGCCGCTGGTTTGCCACTTTGGCCAAAACGGCACCGGAGCCGCTGGAAGTACAGCAGGTGCTGGATGAATCGACATATACTCCACTCAACGGAGAGGCATACACGCGAGCCTGGCGTTGGGCGGCTCCAGCAGCGCTGCAGCAACTGCAATTGACTCTGACGACGGCCCGTGAATCTGACGCGGCCATTCAGGCCATGGTCTCGCTGGCGGTAATTCGTACTGAACAGCAGGAGCGTTAAGTGTTACAGATATCCAATGCCGTCAGTATTGCCGACAGTGAAGTCGAGCTCAATGCGATTCGATCTCAGGGGGCTGGCGGTCAGAATGTGAACAAGGTCGCCAGTGCGATCCATCTGCGTTTTGATATCCATGCCTCATCTCTGCCCGAGTTCTACAAGGAGAGGCTGCTGGCATCCAGCGACAGCCGCATCACTCAGGATGGGGTGGTCGTGATAAAGGCGCAGCAGTACCGAACTCAGGAACAGAATCGTGAAGATGCGCTGCAACGGCTGGTCGAGCTGGTTCGCAGTGTGACGCGGGTGGAGAAAGCGCGACGCCCGACACGACCCACTCGAAGTTCACAGCGCAAGCGGATCGAGAAGAAAAAGCAGCGCGGCAATATCAAGTCGATGCGTGGGAAGGTTGATTCCTGATTATCAATAAAACTGATTTTTAATCGCTGTTTTTTGCTATTCCTGATCTGCATGGTAGATACAATAATGGGGTCATTCCATTCATATCAGCGTTGCCCCGTGCACGAGGAGTCTTGAGATGACCGACCGTACCATTAAGCGCCGTATCACAGCCCACCCCAGCCGTGACGGTGCCGGTGTAAGTCTGCTGCGCAGTGTAGGCCAGTCTCCCGGCCAGCGTATCGATCCTTTTCTGATGTTGGACTGTTTTTTCTCCGATAACCCGGACGACTACATTGCCGGCTTCCCGGCTCACCCTCATCGCGGTTTCGAGACCGTCACCTACATGCTTGATGGGCAGATGCGCCATCGAGACCATCTGGGTAATGAGGCTGTACTGGGCAGCGGAGGCGTGCAATGGATGACCGCTGGACGTGGCGTTATCCATGAAGAGATGCCGGAGCAGCAGGAGGGCCTGATGCGCGGTTTTCAGCTCTGGATCAATCTGCCGGCAGCCGAAAAAATGATTCCGGCGCGATACCAGGAATTTGCAGCCGAGGAGATCACCAATGTTGAGGACTCGCAGACAGGGGTGCGTGTGAAACTGATCGCGGGCGATATTACGCTGAACGGACAGACCTATTCGGGTCCCGTCAGCGGCATCAGTCGAGCTCCTTTGATGCTGGATTTGAGGTTGCCGGCCAATACCACGTTCAGTGTGCCCCTGCAGGATGACAGAGCCGGATTCGTGTATCTGTTTGAAGGCAGCGCACAGCTGGACGATGCAGGGCTGAATCTGCATGAGGCGGCCGAACTGGGTGACGGTGAGCTGATCCAGCTGCAGGCGGGTCCGGAAGGGGCAGCGCTGTTACTGCTGGCGGCGCAACCGATTAACGAGCCGATTGCACAATACGGCCCCTTCGTCATGAATACGCCGGAAGAGATTGATCAGGCGATCAATGACTATCGCAACGGGACGCTGGTCTAGCGCCCGTTGCCAAAACGGGTGTTACTGCCACGGACGGAACATTTGACGCTGCAGCTGCCACATCTGCTGGCGCTGCTCTTCGGTCAGCACTTTATTCATCTCGTCCTGTGCCTTGAGGCGTGCTTCAAACAGTTTCAGCTGACGTTCCTGCATCTGCCTGTGTGCCTGCAGCAACTGTTTGCTGTCTGGCTGACCGTCCTGGTAAAGCTTCATCATTTCCTGCTGGTGGGCCTGCATCTCCTGCATGTGGGATTGTTGCTGTTGCCAGAGCTGCTCCTGTATTTTGCTCATCTGTTTCTGTTGCGCTTCGTCCAGCTCGACGGCATATCCGGCACCTCCCTGAAGGCCCCCCATCATCGGACAGGGCATCATGCCCATACCACCCATCATCGGGCCGCCATGCATCATGCCCATTCCCATGCCATAACCCATCATGCCAAGTCCCTGTCCCTGCATGTGCGGACCAGCGCCCATCCCCATGTAACCCTGAGCTGAAACCGATGCACTGAGGCCCAGACCCAGTGCCAGACCCAGCAGTGAACGGGCCATCGTGTGTGTGTTCATGACGATCTCCTTGCGTAGTTTGTTCAGCGTTGAATATCGCGTGTTCCAAGCATGGCACAGGCTGGGTCATGCGCAAGCAAGAGGGGCTGCAAGAATCTACTAAAACCGATCAAGATTGTGCAATACAGAGAGAGCGTATCAAGGGTAAATTTGCCATGACTATAACTATAAGATCTGGTGAATGTATGAAAATCATTATATTTTCAGATGTGCCTGCGATGGCTACTTGCGATCAGATCGAAACTGATTTTTGCGTCCGGCCTGAGTGTGTAATAACGGGTAAGGTTGATAATATCCTGTTGAAGAAATATCAGGCGCTTTTGGATACCCGAGAAAGCCTTGTTATTCTGATATCTTCTGCAGGTTATAAGGATAGTATGGAATCTGTTCTTGGAATACGTTCATGTTCCAGTGTGCCAATTATACTTGCAGCCAATAATCTGAGCAGGGCTGATGAATATATATTGCGTAATGCGGGAGTGGATGATTTTCACGAAGGTCTGGAATACGATACCTTTTTCTGCTTGCAGATTCGATCGGCAAAGCGCTGGATAGATCGTTTTGGCAATTATGATGAAAAAAACAATATTCGATTTGGAAACTGGGTGTTTCAGAAGAATATGAGTGTTGTTGTATCACCCGATAGACGGTCTTTCAGAATTAGCCAGAAAGAGTACAGGTTTCTGGAGCTGTTGTTGAAGAGACAGGGTGATATTATCACGCGAAGTGAGATCTCCAAATATGTTTTTAAAAGAGAGTGGGATCCAACTGATAAGTCAATCGATGTGTTGGTTTCAAAGCTGAGATGTCGATTTAGAAAAGAAAAGCAGTATCAGGGGCCTGCAATTGAAAATGTGAGAGGGGTTGGCTACACGCTGATACTTAACTAACTGCGCCTGATCTCCATCGGGGTCGCTCCGGTTTCCTGCTTGATATGTCGGGTCATGTGGCTCTGATCGGTAAAGCCACACAGATCAGCAATGGCGGACAGCGACAACCCACTTCTTCCCTGTGATCGAATCAGCTTTATGGCAGCGTTCACCCTGCGTCTGATAATGAAGCGGTGGGGGGTGACGCCCATATCACGCTTGAATGCACGCGAAAAGTGATGAGGTGTGCAGTGACAGAGGGCTGCCAGTTCGTTCAATGTGATTTTCTGTCCCAGGTGGGCATCAATATATTCAGTCACCCTGGTGTAGCGGTGGGATGGGATATCAGGGGTGTTGGTCAGTGCCAGAGATGTGTTCGTATAGTGCTGTATCAGGTGTGAAATCAGCGCCTTTTCCAGGCTTTCAACGTAGGTTGTACCGTGGTAATAACTCTGCTGCATTTCATGGTAAAGCAGTGTCGAAAGGCTTTTCAATACTTCGTCCTGGCGATTGAAGAAAAGATCCATCTCGATATTACCACTATTTATTTCAGCTTCCTCTTCTGCAAAAAGCTTCATTTCTGTTGTTGGAATTAGGAAGTGGATACAAGTTGAGTTCTCTTCATCGATTACCCATTCGTTTTCACTGAAAGCCGGAACGAGTGCAAAGTCATTATTCTGCCAGACGCCCCTGTAGTGCTCACCCGAGCAGTTATACAGCACTTCGCATGCAGGTGGCTGGTTATTTAAAATAAGAACATGATGGTCCATCTCGGGAATAGTAAGATCAACGCGAGGCAGGGGTGAGTACTCTTCAATCAGAATTTTTCCTGAAGAATGAGTATAATTGGTTTTGGTAGGGCTGAAAGGAATAAGCTCAAGTCGCCCTTTGGGAGATATTATGCGATCTTTTGTCATGGCTTATTTTCATTGTTTTATTGATGCAATGCTATACCATGTTTCAGGCTTAATCAAATGTAAATACTTTGTTACATTGCGTTTCAAGTTGTTACAAACAGGTTGGAAACAGAATATTTAAGCGGCCTTAAGGATTCATTAATCTGCTTCAGTCAACATACTGGAGTGAAAGCATGACTCATTATAAGAAAACACTGTTGTCCGGCGCTGTTTTGGCCAGCTCGCTGTTCGTTTCCCAACAGGTTATGGCCATTGCCGAGACGGTTCATCCTCGTGACTATATCCCTGCACCTTCAGGGGTTAATCTGTCAGTGACCTATCTGGACCACCGCAGTGCCGATAAGGTAAATGCGGATGGCAACACTGTAGCCAATAACGCGGGCTTTGAGGCCAATGCCCTGATCCAGCGTTTCATCCATTATACCGAGCTGCTGGGCATGCCGGCAGATCCTCAGGTCATCGTACCTGTAGTCGATGTTGATGTGGGTATGGCAGGACAGGACAGTCAGGGTGTGGGCGATATCTTTTTCGGCTCTACCTTCTGGCCGCTGGCAGATAACGAGAACAAGCAGTGGTTCGGCATAACCCCGTTCATCTATATGCCGACCGGTGAATATGACTCCAACAAGGCTGTGAATGTGGGCGCCAACCGCTGGAGCTACGTGTTGCAGGCCGGTTATACCAAGGGGCTGACTGACAAACTGTATCTGGACGTGGTCGGTGAAGTGGAATGGTATGGTGACAACGATGACTACCTGGGTGGCTCTACCCTGTCCAAGGACGAAGCCTATCGCTTCAATACCATGCTGTCTTACGACGTGGGGCCGGGGCGTTATGTCTGGAGCCGCTATGTGAAACAGATTGGTGGTGAAGAGTCTGTTGACGGTGTGTCACTGGATAACAAAATGGATACCGACACCATGAGCATCGGTTATACCCATTGGGTGGGTCAGGACTTCCAGCTGCAGGCCGAATATACCCGTGATCTGAGTGTCGAAAACGGCTTCGAAACCGATGGCGTGACCCTTCGCCTGGCGATCCCGTTCTGAGGAGGTGACTATGCGCAGTATTCATTCTGTATTACATACACTGCCCTTGGTTGCGGTATTGGCAGGGGCTTCATTTCAGCCTGTGTTTGCTGCACCGGTTACCGCCGATCGCTTGGTTGAAGCCGCCTCGGAAACGGGCAGCTGGCTGACCCATGGGCGTGATTACCGTGAGCAGCGTTTCAGTCCTTTGCAGCAGATCAATACTGAAACCGTCGATCAGCTTGGGTTGAGCTGGTACCACGAGTTTGAATCTACCCGTGGACTGGAAGCGACGCCTCTGGTGATTGATGGCGTACTTTACACCACCGGCAACTGGAACCATGTATATGCGTTCGATGCAGTCAGTGGTGAGTTGTTGTGGGACTTTGATCCGAAAGTGGATCGAGCGGTCGGGATCAAACTGTGCTGTGATGCCGTCAACCGAGGTCTGGCGGCTTGGGGCAACAACCTCTATATGGGGACGCTGGATGGTCGCCTGATTGCAATGGATCGCGATACCGGCAAGCCGGTCTGGACCGTTCAGACCACCGATCCGGACAAGTATTACTCCATCACTGGCGCGCCTCGCGTGGTGCAAGGAAAGGTGCTGATCGGTAACGGCGGTGGTGAGTTCGGTGTGCGCGGCTACTTCTCCGCCTACGATGCCGAGACCGGTGATCAGGTTTGGCGTTTTTACACAGTGCCGGATGATCCTGCCAAAGAGACCAGTCCGATCCTGAAGGAAGTAGCCTCTACCTGGAGCGGCGAGTGGTGGAAGTTGGGTGGCGGTGGTACCGCCTGGGACTCCATGGCCTATGACCCGGAACTGGATCTTCTGTATGTGGGGGTTGGCAACGGCTCGCCCTGGAACCGTGAAATTCGCAGCAATGGCGAGGGTGACAACCTGTTCCTGTCTTCCATCGTCGCGGTGCGCCCGGATACGGGTGAATACGTTTGGCATTATCAGACAACACCCGGCGAAGAGTGGGATTACACCGCCACCCAGCACATGATCCTGGCGGATCTGGAGATTGATGGGCAGCTGCGCAAGGTCCTGATGCAGGCGCCGAAAAACGGCAATTTCTATGTGCTGGACCGTGAAACCGGCGAATTTATCTCCGGAAAAAACTATGTGGCCGTCAACTGGATGACCGGCTTTGACGATAAGGGTCGTCCCAATATCGTACCGGAAGCACGTTATGGCACGACCGGTACGCCCTGGATGGCATCACCATCACCCTTTGGTGGCCATAACTGGCAGCCGATGAGTTTCAACCCTGAAACCGGGCTGGTCTACTTCCCGACCCGCGAGATGGGCTTCCCCTATATACCGGATACCAACTTCGACCCCGGTCCGAAAAAGGTGAACCTTGGGGCTGACCTGCACGCTGCCGCGATGCCACAGGATCCTGACATCAAGGCAGCCGTGAAGGCGGCCACCAAGGGAAGACTGGTGGCCTGGGACCCGGTGAAACAGGAAGAGGCTTGGGGTGTAGACCAACCGGTTCCCTGGAATGGCGGTACCCTGAGTACTTCGGGTGGTCTGGTGTTCCAGGGCGATGGCAAGGGCTACTTCAAGGCGTTTGATGCTCGCACTGGTGACGAAAAATGGTCGTGGTTTGCCCAGACCGGTGTTGTCGCTGCGCCCATCAGTTACAGTATTGACGGACAGCAATATGTGGCAGTGATGGCCGGCTGGGGCGGTGCTGTACCGCTTGTAGTGGGTGAGCTGGTGTCAGAGTCACTGGCATCCAAAACCAACCGTTTGCTGGTGTTCAGCCTGGATGGCAAAGCGCAGTTGCCGCAGTTCAAACAGGTTGATAAGCCCCTGAGTCCGCCGGCTGACACGGCTGATGATGAAACAGTGGCGCTGGGTAAGCTGCGTTACCAGCAGTTCTGTACCACCTGCCACGGTGATTCGGCGGTGAGCGGGGGAGTTCTGCCTGACCTTCGCTACGCTACAGAATGGACCTTCAAAAACTGGGAATCCATCGTGCTGGATGGCCTTTATAAAAACAGGGGCATGGTGCCGTTTGATGATGTGATCGATGCGACGGATGCACAGGCGATCAAATCCTATGTGATTCATCGTGCACACCAAACTCTGCAAGAGCTTGAACAACGCAACAAGGGAGAAACCAAATGAAGTGGACCAAACCTGCCTACACTGATCTGCGCATCGGCTTCGAAGTCACCATGTACTTCGCCAACCGCTGAGCACCCTGCGGCCCTTCGGGGCCGCTTTTGCTTACCGATCCTTTTTACCCCAGCGGACACACACAATAATGAAAATACAGATACTGGGCTCCGCCGCCGGGGGCGGCTTTCCGCAATGGAACTGCAACTGCGACAACTGCAAAGGCCTGCGCAACGGCACCCTCAATGCCAGGGCCCGTACCCAATCCTCCATCGCCGCCAGCCTCAACGGCACCGACTGGATTCTGTTCAACGCCTCACCGGATATCCGCGCTCAGCTGGAAAGCTTCGAGCCCCTGCAGCCCAAGCAGGGCAAACGCGATACCGGCATTGCGGCGGTCGTACTGATGGACAGCCAGATCGACCACACCACCGGCCTGTTGATGCTGCGTGAAGGCTGCCCGCATCAGGTCTACTGCACCGATATGGTCAAGCAGGACCTGAGCACCGGCTTCCCGGTCTTCAACATGCTGGAGCACTGGAACGGTGGGCTGGCGTGGAACCAGATCCCCAGCACCGAGACCTACAACGAATTTACCATTGCCGAAGTACCGGGCATCACCTTGACCGCCGTACCGCTGCGCTCCAGCGCACCGCCGTACTCGCCGCACCGCAACGACCCGCACCCCGGTGACAACATCGGTATGCTGCTGAAGGATGACGCCACCGGGCGTTCCCTGTTCTATGCACCGGGTCTGGGCCGGATCGAAGACCATCTGCGCCCGATTATGGAAGACGCCGACTGCCTGCTGGTGGATGGCACCCTCTGGCGCGAGGACGAGATGATCCACGCCGGCGTCGGTGACAAGCTGGGCGTGCACATGGGGCACCTGCCGCAGTCAGGGGAAGAGGGCATGATCGCCTACCTGGATACGCTGGATAAACCGCGCAAGGTGCTCATCCACATTAACAACACCAACCCGATCCTGATCGAAGACTCCCCCGAGCGGGGCGTGCTGAACGAACACGGCATCGAGGTCGCCTTTGACGGCATGAGCATTGAACTCTGAGGAGATCCGACATGAGCAACCGTGAACCGATGAGCCGCAGCGAATTCGAACAGGCCCTGCGCGCCAAAGGCGATCTGTACCACATTCATCACCCCTACCATGTGGCCATGTATGCCGGTCACTCCACCCCGGAACAGATCCGTGGCTGGGTCGCCAACCGCTTCTACTATCAGGTCAATATCCCGCTCAAGGATGCCGCCATTCTGGCCAACTGCCCGCACCGTGATGTACGCCGTCAGTGGCTGCAGCGCATCATGGACCATGACGGGTACGACGGTGCCGTCGGTGGCATCGAAGCCTGGCTGCAGCTGGGGGAGGCGGTGGGGCTGTCCCGCGAGGAGATCCTGTCGCAGGAGCATGTTCTGCCCGGAGTACGCTTCGCAGTGGACGCCTACGTCAACTTCGCCCGCCGTGCCACCTGGCAGGAAGCGGCCAGCTCCTCGCTGACCGAGCTGTTTGCGCCGCACATTCACCAGTCGCGTCTCGACACCTGGCCCACGCACTATCCGTGGATCAAGGCCGAGGGCTACCAGTACTTCCGCAACCGCCTCACCGAAGCCCGCCGCGATGTGGAACACGGCCTGCAGATCACCCTGGATCATTACACCACCCGCGCGCAGCAGGAGCGGATGCTGGAGGTCCTGCAGTTCAAGCTGGATGTGCTTTGGAGTATGCTCGATGCCATGACCATGGCGTACGAACTGGAACGCCCGCCATACCACACGGTCACACAAGAGAAGATCTACCACCGAGGCCTGTTCAATGACTAAACCGGCGCTGGACCAAATCCCGAAGCTGAACGCCATGTTCCGCTTCCAGTGGGAAGAGGCGCAGAACTGCCATGTGCTGCTGTACCCGGAAGGGATGATCAAGCTCAACGACAGCGCGGGTGCCATCCTCAGTGAAGTGAATGGCGAGCAGGACTGTGCCGCCATTATCCAGGCCCTGGAAACCCGCTTCCCCGACGCCGGTGAACTGGGGCCGGACGTGCTGGAGTTTCTGGCCATCGCCCATGAGCAGAACTGGATCGGCTATGTCTGAGCTCAAGTCTGAACACGCGTCCACACAACAGCAGACGCCCCAGCACCCGAGCCAACCGCTCTGGCTGCTGGCGGAACTGACTTACAAATGCCCGCTGCAGTGCCCCTACTGCAGCAACCCGCTGGACTTTGCCGCCCATGGCGAAGAACTCACCACCGATCAGTGGATCGAGGTGTTCCGTCAGGCCCGCAAGATGGGCGCGGCGCAGCTGGGCTTCTCCGGTGGCGAGCCGCTGGTACGGCGGGATCTGGAACAACTGATCGCCGAGGGGCGCAAGCTGGGCTACTACACCAACCTGATCACCTCGGGTATCGGCCTCAACGCGGACCGTATCGCGGCTTTCCGTGAGGCGGGGCTGGACCATATCCAGATCAGCTTCCAGGCCTCGGACGAGACGGTCAACAACATGCTGGCCGGCTCCGACAAGGCGTTCCAGCAGAAGCTGAAGATGGCCCGCGAAGTGAAGGCCCAGGGTTATCCCATGGTGCTCAACTTCGTTACCCACAAGCACAACATCGACCGGATCGACCGCATCATCGAGCTGTGTGTGGAACTGGAAGCGGACTTTGTCGAACTGGCCACCTGTCAGTACTATGGCTGGGCCTACGAGAACAAGGAAGCGCTGCTGCCGACGCAAGCACAGCTGGAACGGGCCGAGCGCATCACCAACGAATACCGTGAAAAACTCGCCGCCGAGGGCAACCCGATCAAGCTGATCTTCGTGACCCCCGATTACTACGAAGAACGGCCGAAGAAGTGCATGAACGGCTGGGGCGAAATCTTCCTCACCGTGACGCCGGATGGCACCGCCTTGCCATGCCACAGTGCCCGCATGCTGCCGATCGAATTCCCCAATGTGAAGGACAATACCCTGCAGCATATCTGGCACGAGTCATTCGGGTTTAACCACTTCCGCGGTGACGACTGGATGCAGGAGCCGTGTCGCTCCTGCGACGAGAAGGAGCAGGATCTGGGCGGCTGCCGCTGTCAGGCCTATATGCTGGCCGGTGACATGAACTCGGCGGACCCGGTGTGCAGCAAATCACCGCATCACCAGACGATCCTCGATGCCCGTGCCGCTGCCGAGCAGAGCGGCGAGGACACCCCGATCACCTTCCGCAACGAACGCAACTCACGGGTGTTTGCGCGTGGGTGAAAAGGCAACTGAATGACATTAGCCCAGCATCAGGGCTTTTTCTTATAGGCCGCTTTCAGCTGTTCGACCCACTCGGGATCAAAGGTGCTTTGATCGGTGTCGATACCCAGCGCTTCAAGTCGGGTTGCGTGTGCTCGGCTCTCTGGCAGCAGATCGGCCAAGGCGCTTTCGTGGTTTTCGAGCCGATACATCTGCTCCAGACCCTGGTGATAGAAACGCATCGCTTTCGTTGCCACCGGGTCTTGTGCCTCAACGCCCGCCTTAAGCTGGTGCATAATGTTGGTCAGGCTCATCAGGCAACGCTTGAGTTGCCAGTTGTAGCGGGCTGATTCCATCCAGGGCTGTTGTAGATAAACCAGCCTGAAAATCGCACTGGTCACAACGACACCGGCAATCACGCCGGCCAGATTCCAGCGGAAGTTACCCCCTTCAGGGCTGCCAAAAACTTTCACGCTGAGCGTGGCGAGGATCATGGCGGTGACGGCAAAAGTGCCCATTACTATCAGGTTGCTCTTGCGGGTTTCCTGACGGAACTGCTCGGGGTTGCGGGGTTCAAGGGGAAAGGGGGCAGACATGGTAGGCTCGCGCAGAAATATCGTGCTGAGGGTAACAGGAATCGTTCGAGTGGCAAAGCGGCAGCAAAATGATAAAGGTACCTGGATCCGCGACAGGATATTGGTGCGGGCAATACTCGTGAGCTGCAGAACCCAATCGAACACGCTGTGATAATTAATGATGTTAAAGGTCCAGCCCGTAGCAGGGGGTATCGTGGTCCAGCTCAGTGATCAGCCGGCTCAGTAGCTCCTGAACCCTGAGCATTTCCGGGCGTCCCTCCTGCTCGGCTCGTGACCAGAGTGCCAGGTCGCGCCGGGGGCCGGGTTGGCCTTCTACCTTGATCATCTGTTCCGGTGCTACCTCACCGGTCATCAACGTCAGTCGTGCTGGCAGACGCACCAGCAGATCGGTGGTGTTGAGCAGGTGCAGCAGCGAGCGGATACTTCCGGTCAGTGCCATTCTTGCGGCCTGTGGTTCTGTCAGTGCACGTTGGGTATCGAGAAAGCCAGCACTTGCACCGGCGATCATCCAGCGGTGCTGTGCCATTTCTTCACGAGAGACCGGCAGTTGACGTCCTATCAGCTTTGACAGCTTTCCGGCAAAGATGCCAGTACGGTCGCGAAACAGAATTTCGCGCTGTAGTGCGCTTTGTGCCACCGACAGGTGGGCGTGTGAAATCAGAAAGTCAAGCTTGCCTTCCTGTAACATCTCGATCTGAGCTGCTGCGGAAGCGGTGCGCAGATGAAACACAAACCGATTCTCACGCAGTAGCTCGGATGTCAGTCGACTGACCGCCGCGAACTCAAGCAAAGGATCGATGCCGATGACGAACTCGTGGTGGTAACCACTGTGCCACTGCCTGATTATCTCTTTACCATGTTCCGACTCCGCCAGTATGCGCTCGCCAATCTGAGCCAGTCGTGCACCTATCTCAGTGGGTTCGACGCCGTAGCGGGTGCGGATGAGTAAAGGGGCGCCCACTTTCATTTCCAGCTGTTTGATGCTGCGTGTCAGGGTAGGTTGGGTAATGTACAGCTGTTCGCAGGCGCGGCTGATAGAGCCCTGTTTGACGACTATCGCCAGTTGCTGCAGCAAATTGGGGTTCATATGCGTTTTCTTTTAGTCTGGTATTAAAAACCTATTTTTACTGATAGATGAATCTGTTTAAAGTGATTCGCACAATAAATAGAGGAGAACATCCAATGCAGTTTCATCTTAATGGTTTTCATCCAGGCGACCCTCGTTTCAATGATCCGCAGGATGCAGTCGTGGCGCCACCGATCAAGCGTCCGCTGCCGGATCAGGTTGATGTCCTGATCGTAGGCTGTGGCCCTGCCGGTCTGAATCTGGCTGCTCAACTGTCCAGGTTCGGCCTCGATATTGCCATTATTGACCAGAAAGATGATCGTCTGCTGGTCGGTCAGGCTGATGGTATCGCCTGCCGTACCGTAGAGATGTTCCAGGCTTACGGGTTTGCCGATCAGATCATCCAGGAAGCCTATCAGGTCAATGAGGCCGCGTTCTGGAAACCGGATGCTGACAATCCGGATCAGATCGCTCGCAGCAGCAAGGTACAGGATGTGGCCGATGATCTGTCTGAAATGCCGCATCTGATCATCAACCAGGCACGCGTGCACGACATGTTCCTGGATGTGATGCGCCAGAGCCCGAGCAAGGTTGAGCCGCATTATCAGCGTCGCCTTTTGGATCTGGAGATTGATCACAACTGCGGTGAGTATCCGGTAACCGCGACAGTCGAGCGTCTGGTGAACTTCTCCCAGTACAGCCAAGTGGTGGAAACCGTCAAGGCCAAGTACGTGGTCGGCTGTGATGGTGCTCGCTCCAGCGTGCGTACAGCCATTGGCAAGGAACTGGTCGGCGATGCGCTTAACCAGGCCTGGGGCGTGATGGATGTACTGCTCAACACCGATTTCCCGGATATCCGTCTCAAGTCACTGATTCACTCCAACAACGAAGGCAACATGCTGATCATCCCGCGTGAGGGTGGTTACATGGTGCGTCTGTATATCGAGCTGGACAAGCTGAACGAAAACCAGCGTGTAGCCCGTGATCAGATGACAGCTGATGTGCTTATTGCCGCTGCCAACCGTGTGATGAAGCCCTACACCCTGGACGTGAAAGAAGTCGCCTGGTGGAGCGTGTACGAAATCGGTCAGCGCATCACCACCGCGTTTGACGATTCCGACGAAGGCCACATGCCGCGTGTGTTCCTGGCCGGCGATGCCTGCCACACCCACAGCCCGAAAGCGGGTCAGGGTCTGAACACCTCGGTAATGGATACCTGGAATCTGGGCTGGAAACTGGCGCACGTGCTGACCGGTCTGGCCAATGAAGATATCCTCAAAACCTATTCCGACGAGCGTCGCGAGTACGGTCAGGCATTGATCGATTTCGACCGCGAGTTTTCACGCATGTTTAGCGCCAAGCCGAAGTCGGCCGAGAACCCGGACGGTGTTGATCCGGCCGAGTTCCAGCGCTACTTCCAGCTGTTTGGTGAGTACACCGCAGGTGTTTCCATTCAGTACCGTCCGTCGATCATAGTCAGCGAAGGTGCGCATCAATCATTGGCAACTGGTCTGACCGTCGGCAAGCGTTTCCACTCCGCGCCGGTGGTGCGTCAGGGTGATGCCAAGCCGATGCAGCTGGGTCACTGCCACTTGGCTGATGGTGCCTACCGCGTGTACGCCTTTGCCGGCAATGCTGAACCGATGTCCGATCAGTGCGGCGTCAGGGCGCTGTGCGAGTTTCTGGCCAACGACGCCAATTCGCCGCTGAAGAAGTACACCCCGGCCGGTGCCGACGCGGATTCCGTCATTGATGTGCGTGCCGTGTTCCAGCAGCACCATCAGGCGGTTGAAACCGACACCCTGCACCCGGTGCTGGCACCGCGCAAGGGCAAGTACGGTCTGCGCGACTTCGAGAAGGTCTTTTGCGTCGACAACCGTCCGGAATCCTCTGGCGGCGGCAAGAACATCTACGATATGCGCGGTATCGACAAAAAGCAGGGGTGTGTAGTGATTGTACGCCCGGATCAATATGTGGCGGAGGTACTGCCACTGGATGACTACAAGGGGTTCTGTGATTTCTTCAGCAATGTGTTGCTGGAGGCCTGATTTCAGCAATAGGACCCTTGCCGGTAATTGAAAAAGGGGGGCAGGATAGCATTACTATCCTGCCCCCCTTTTTTCATGAAAAATAAGTTCTGAAAGGCATGCTTTCAGATATGCGCTCGTTGTTATTAATACTCTTTCAGCTCTTCGTAGGGTAGGCCTACGTACTGTTCGGCAATAACCCTGCGACCGTTCTCGGAGTTCAGGTAGTAATCAAACTCGGATTCCATAAAGCGTGTGAACATCAGGCCATCAACACCGCTGTTGCTCACTTCGTCACCGAAGTTGTGCATCATGTTGGTCATCCACCAGCTGAAACGCTCCCCATGCCACACACGGCGCAGTGCTATTTCAGAGTACTGCTCGATGAAACGGCGGTCACCGGTCTCGTACACGCGTGTCAGAATTTTATAGAGAGTGGCTACATCGGATGCCGCCAGGTTCAGACCTTTGGCACCGGTGGGCGGGACGATGTGAGCAGCATCACCTACCAGAAACAGGTTGCCATACTGCATGGGTTCGCAGACGAAAGAGCGCAGAGGAGCGATGCTCTTTTCGATGCTGGGGCCGGTGACTACGTTGGCGGCGATTTCGTCTGGCAAGCGCTTCTTCAACTCATCCCAGAAAGCTTCGTCAGACCAGTCCTCGATTTTGTCGGTCAACGGTACCTGCAGGTAGTAGCGTGAACGGGTCTCGGAGCGCTGGCTGGCCAGTGCAAAACCTCGTTCGCTCTTGGCGTAGATCAATTCATCATGGCAAGGTGGGGTATCGGACAGCAATCCCAGCCAACCGAACGGGTATACACGTTCATGCTCGATGCGCACATCTTTGGGAATGGTCTGACGTGACACGCCATGAAAGCCATCACAGCCAGCGATGAAATCACAGTCCAGACGATATTCTTCACCGTTGTGGGTAAAGGTAATGAAAGGCTTGTCTCCCTTTACATCATGGGGCTGAACGTCGCTGGCTTCGTAGTAGGTGTCCAGTTTTGCAGCCTGCCGTGCCTCCATCAGGTCCTGCGTAATCTCGACCTGACCGTAGCAGACGACCACATCACCGTCGGTCAGTTCTTTCAGATTTATACGGGTGCGTTCGCCGTTGACAACCAGTTCAACACCTTCATGCACATGGCCTTCACTATCCATCCGTTCGGCTACACCGGCTTCACGTACCAGGTCGACAAACCCCTGTTCCAGAATGCCAGCACGAATACGGCCAAGGACGTAATCGCCAGTTACACGTTCTACGATGATATTGCTGATTCCCTTGCGCGCCAGAAGTTGTCCGAGCAGCAGGCCGGAAGGGCCCGCACCAATTATAGCTACCTGAGTCTGAAGTGTTTTCATGGCGTTCTCTTATAATATTGGATCATGTTGAAAGGGGTGTTCACCCAGTCACTATGATTCAATACAGAGCACTCTCGATGAATGGAGAAAGTCGACGCTTGCAGGTACATTTCAAACACTGAGTTAGCGTCGCAATGTGTGGGTGAGTTCGCTTCAGCTTTGTTCGCGGTGTTCACGGAACACGGATGGAGTGGTGCCGATACGACGTTTGAAAAAGCGCGAAAAGTAGGCTGGGTCAGAAAAGCCCAGCTCATAGGCAATCAATGACACAGGTGCCGATGAATAGATCAGCATGCGCTGGGCTTCAAGCGCTAAACGATCCTGAATCAAGTCTCCGGCGCTCTTGCCGGCAACCGCCTTGCATGCCCGGTTAAGACCAATAGTGGTTGTACATAAAGCCTCTGCATAAAACTGACAGGGCTGGTGTTCCCGGTAGTGCTTTTCGATCAGTTCACACAGTTGCTGATAACGGGTTTCATATTGGCTAACACTGCGTTGACGACGGTCGGCATGTAAATGACGCCCCATCTTGATCAAGATCGAGAATAGCAGACACTCGAACAACTGCTGTTTGCCCGGCTGGTTATGACTGTATTCATACACGAGTTGTTCAAGTGTTTGGTCAATGAACAGTTGATCTGCCTGGTGATCGCATAACAGTATTGCGTGTGCAGAGCGCATCAGCTCTTCCTGAAGGTTTAAGCTTCGCCCCATACGGTCTTCGCTTATTAACAGCCGCGATAATGTAATTACAAAGCCGGTTGTAACATCATGCTCGAACTCAAAGCCATGTGCGACCGATGGAGGAATGGTAAAGAGACAGGGGCCTTCAAAGGCATGCTCCTGGCCGTCAAGGTGAGCGCGAACAGCACCGCTGTGCACGTAAACCAGTTGGAACATGCGCGGGTGGCTGTGAATTCCGATGTTCCAGTTGAAAAGGCGCGCACGGGACTTGATATCCTCGATATGGAAAAACTCGGGATCTTTGAGAGAGGGCGCCTCGCTGTAGAGTGAATAGGTCGATATGCCGGATAGGCGAGACGAAGCCGCCGTATGCATGATGTGAGGCCTCCGGTTGAAAGTACAGGGGCTTGAGGCCGTTATTGGTAGCCTCAAGCCCAGGGTGCTCTGTTACACCAGCCCCAGAGCCAGCACAGGGAAGGCTATGATCAAGGCAAGGCGAACGAGATCTGACAGCACAAACGGCATTACCCCTTTGTATATGGATCCGATCGACACATCCTTGGCAAAGGCCTTGATTACGAACACATTCATCCCAACTGGGGGAGTGATTAACCCCAGCTCAACGGTGATGACAGCAACCACACCGAACCATACCGGATCAAAGCCAGCCGCCTGTATCAGCGGGAATACAACAGGAACGGTCAGCAGCAGCATGGCGATACTGTCCATAACACAACCGAGCAGCATGAACAGCACAAGAACGGCGAACAACACCATAAAGGGAGAAAGGTTCAGAGCATCCACATACTCCACCAACTCAAACGAGATGCGCGATACACTCAGGAAAAAGCCGAAAATCTCTGCGCCTAGAATCATGAAGAAGATCATGGCGGAGGTGACAAGTGTTTCTTTCAATGCATCGACAAAACCAGTCCAGCGCATGCCGCGCTGAATGGCAATCATCAGAGTACAGAACGCACCTATTGCAGCTGCCTCAGTGGGGGTGAAAAGGCCAAGATAGATCCCGCCGATGATGATAACGAACACACTGGTAAATGGCAGTAGACCCTTGAGCCCTGCCAGCTTTTGCATCAGGGAGGTTGCTTCGCCCGGCTGAGCCAGTTCAGGTTTTAGACGCACCAAAACGGTAACGGTGACGCAGTACAGCACAAGTCCCAGAAGGCCTGGAATCAGGCCTGCCATAAACATGTCACCCACAGACTGCTCGGTAATCAACGCATACAGCAGCAGGGCGATAGAAGGAGGAATCATGATGCCCAATGTGCCGCCAGCGGCCAGGGTGCCGGTTGCCAGCGAGTCGGCGTAACCGTGCTTACGCATTTCGGGCAGTGCCACACGAGACATACTGGCCGCCGTAGCGACAGAGGAGCCGGATATGGCCGAAAAAATACCGCAGGACATCAGGGCCGCCAGCGAAATACCGCCGCGCCATGCGCCAAACAGTGACCGGGCCCCCGAGAACAGCTGATTCGACATGTTCGAGCGTGAGGCCAGCACACCCATTAGAATGAACATTGGGATGGGGCTGAAGTTGTAATTGGTTAATGTTTCGAAAGGAGCGCTTTCGAGGATGGCCATGGCTGGGTCAAAGGCGATGATCCATGCGAAGCCTACAAATCCTGCAATAGCCATGGTCAAGGCAATAGGAATGCGGATCGCCAGCATGAACAGCATCAGGCCGATACAGATAAAACCTATAGTGGAGCTGCTCATGCTTTACACCCCATTACCTTACCGATTTGTGAGCCGGTCAGCATAAGTGAGCGCAATGCCAGCATGGCAGTGCCGATCAGGGTGGCAACAAAAATGTAGGACATCGGAAACATCAGATCCTGAGTGGTTTCGCCGCTGATGTGCGATGATTCGACCGCATGCCAGAAGCGGATGCTCATGCCCAGTGCCAATAGTGCGTAGCCGGCAAAGCACAGAGTGTCGAGCACTGCCTTAGAACGATCGGAGAGGTTTTCTGTGAACAGGTCAACCACTACCTGTGAACGATCAACGCACCAGGGCAAGGCGTAGAGAATGGCAAACAACAGCGCAAAGCGGACCAGTTCGATCCCACCATTGAAGGTGAGATCGAAACTGCCGTCAGTGAGCCTGAACAGTGCGCGGGTGATAACGTCAGCCAGTACAACCAGCATCATTACGGTCAGCATCATGGCACTGATCCACAGCATGCCTCGACAGATGGTATCAACCAGACGGGCAAATCCAGACATTACATACTCCTACCTGAACGCAGGGTTTAGAGGCACTGCTCGGAAAGCTCGAGGGCACGCTTGTAAACATTGCGCGCCGGCATTCCCTTGTCTTCGAGCTCTTGCAGGTAGTTCTCAGTGGTAGCATCCAAAACCGGCTTCCATGCCGGGTTTTCTGCACCGCCTTCAATAGTGATCATGGTGTGGCCCAATTCAACAGCTTCGGCACGGCCCAACTCGTCAACCTGATCAAAGATCTTGCCGGACTGCTTGGCCAGCTCAAGGCCGGAGTGCTTATCGATAACCTGTTTGAGGTCATCGGGCATGCTGTTGTAAACGGACTTGTTCATGGTCACCATAAACGACAGGCTATACAGTCCGATTTCGGTGTGAGAGTCTGCCAGTTCGTTGATGCGGAAAGAGTTCACGCCTTCCCAGGGCAGAGACACACCATTGATTACACCGCGCTGCATGGACTCGTAGGAATTCGGCGCAGGCATGCCTACGGGCTGAGCTTCAAGGCCTTCCAGCATTGACCCGACTACCAAAGTGGGGCGACGGATACGCAAGCCCGCGAGATCAGCGGGTTCACGTACCTCCTTGCCCTTCAGATGCAGATGCCCCTGACCGTGGGTGAACAGAAACAGTGGACGGGTATCCTTGTACTCATCGGCAATCAGGCCCTCCTCATAGAGTGACTGAATGACACAGGACCCCTGCTCAGCGGTCTTGACGACCCCCGGCAGCTCGACAACCTGAGTCAGTGGAAAGCGGTTGGCGGTATAGCCCTGCACCGTAGCCGTCATATCGGCAATACGGTTTATGACAGCATCATACTGGGCAGGTGGCTTCGACAGAGTGGCGCCGGGATAAATTTCAACTTCAATGCGGCCATTGGAGTCAGCCTCTACGGCATCCGCCCAACCCTGGAATACTTCTTTGTGAATTGGCGAAACTGCTGGCCAGAAATGCGCAAAACGCAGCGTAACATCGGCGGCCTGTGCAGCTGATGTCATGGCAATGGATGCGGTTAAAGCAGCAACGGTTTTCTTGAGTGTTGTTTTCATTATTATGCTCTCTGCGATGTTGTTATTGATTGTGTAGAGGGTGTCGGAGGGGCCTTATCAGACAAACTCCTCGGTATCGATCTCGACCTGCTGTACAGCACTGTAGCGAGGGCCGTGAACGGTATTCTGGTTGATCAATTGATCCAGGTGCGCGACCACATCTGCAGTCAGACTGACGCTATCGGCAGCCAGGTTTTCTTCCATGTGTGAAACAAAACGGGTGCCCGGAATAGGCACAATAAAGTCGCCCTTGGAACGAACCCAGGCCAGTGCCAACTGTGCCGGTGAGCAGCCCACCTCCTCAGAGATGGCGACATATCCCTCCAACAGGCTCAGGTTCTGGCTGTAGTTCTCCCGGTGAAAGCGGGGCATGTTGTTGCGGATATCCTTTTCGACCAGCGTATCAACGTCCAGTAGGGTGTTGGTCAGGAACCCACGCGCCAAAGGACTGAAAGCGACAAAGGCCGTGCCCGATTCACGACATGCATCCAAAACCGCAATTTCAGCGTTGCGAGACCAGAGCGAGTACTCGGTCTGCAGGGCTGCAATCGGGTGTATGCTCTGAGCACGCTTCAATGTCACGGCAGAAACCTCGGACAGTCCGATGGCGCCGATCTTTCCTTCGCGTACAAGGTCTGACAGGGCGCCGACACTGTCTTCGATCGGAGTATTGGGGTCGAGACGGTGCAGATAATAGAGATCGATGTGGTCGGTCTGCAGACGACGCAGGCTGGCTTCGCACTGGGTGCGAAGGGTTTCGGGCCGACCGTCAATCTCTTTCTTGCCGCTTTCCTGACTTATCGCCATGCCACACTTGCTGGCAAGGAACAACGATTGACGCTGATCCTTCAGAGCCTTGCCGACCACTGTTTCGTTGCGCCCGCCACCATAAAGGGTGGCGGTATCGAAATGGCGATACCCCATGTCAAACGCCTGATGTAATGCCTGAATCGCATCCGCTTCAGGCAACGGCGTGCCGTAGGCGTGTGACAGATTCATACAGCCAAGGCCGATGCCGGGCTGTTTGAAGTGGCTGTTAAGCGTTGTGCTCATGTGGTGATCTCCATCGATATCAGGATGATTAGCTCTTGGCCTGCAGGCACTGTTCCAGTTGGTGCAGGGTTTCCATCGCAGGCAGACATTGAGCCACGCTGGAATTCGGCTCACGTCCTTCCCGAATGGCGGCGATGAACTCCCGATCCTGCAACTCGATACCGTTGTTGGAGACAGCCACGCCAGTCAGGTCGATCTTGTTTTCGTTGCCGTCGTACAGGTCGTCGTAACGAGCAATGTAGGTGCCGTTGTCACAGATATAGCGGAAGAACGTGCCGAAAGGACCGTCGTTGTTGAATGACAAAGACAGAGTGCAGAGCGCACCGTTTTCGGCCTTCATGCCGATGCTCATGTCCATCGCGATGCCCAGGTCCGGGTGGTGCGGACCTTCCATCGCCTGCACCTTGGTGGTTTTTTCACCGGTCTGGTATTGGAACAGGTCAACTGTGTGGCAGGCATGGTGCCACAGCAGGTGGTCGGTCCAGGAACGGGCCTGACCCTTGGCATTAGTGTTGGTGCGACGGAAGAAGTAGGTTTGCACATCCATTTGCTGAATTTTCAGTTCACCGGCCTGGATCTTGTTGTGGATCCACTGGTGGCTCGGGTTGAAGCGACGGGTGTGGCCTGCCATGGCAACCAGACCGGTTTTCTTCTGCACTTCAACCAACTTGCGGGCATCTTCAATATTGTCAGCCATGGGGATTTCCACCATGACGTGCTTGCCGGCCTCAAGGCACTGGATCGCCTGAGACGCATGCAACTGAGTCGGAGTGGCCAGAATGACGCCGTCAACGTCATCACGCGCCAGAGCTTCGGCCAGATCAGTGGTGTAGTGGGGAACGTTGCGTTCTTCAGCGAACTGGCGGATCACATCGATCTTGGTGCCTACAACCGAAGTAACAGTTGCGCCATCGATAGCAGCAATTGCGTCCATATGTTTCATGCCAAAGGCGCCGCTTGCGCCCGCTACACACAGTCTCATGCATGTATCTCCTGATACTGAAGCCAAAAATCAAATAAGGGAATGCTGCGCCGGTGCGTTGCATTTGTACCAAAATCTACCACCGGCCCACGCAGTTGAGTAATTGAATAACCTCTTGTGCTATTCAATTTTTGCAAAGCGATGAGTTTTTTAGATGTCGGAATAGCGTGAGGCCGCTTCTTTCAGCATTTTGATAAAACGGCTTTGTGTCGGTGTGGGTTGCCAGTCACGGCGTAGTGTAAGCCCTATGGGCCGTCTTGTATGGCTTAGAGAGTAGGGTATAACCCCGAGAATGCCCTGGCGCAACTCATGCTCTACCTGGTGGGTCGAAATCAGGGTCAGTCGGTCGCTGCCACTAAGTAGCTCTCGAATAAGTATTTGTGAACTGGTTTCAACGAGTCGTGTAGGTTGTTTGGCGCCGCGATCACTGAACAGGGTGTCGAAAAATGCACGTGTGGGCGTTCCGGTACGAGGCACAACCCAACCGTATTGACCAATATCCTCCAGTGTAAGCGTACGGTGTTGCCGAAGTGGATGATCTTTGCGGCCGATGATGGCAAGCGGTGGGGCCAATAACTCTTCCTGAATAATGTCATCGGCAGGGGGCGGAAAGCGCAGTGCACCGATCAGCAGGTCCAGATCACCATTGCGCAGGTGAAACAGCAGGTCGTCATAGGGTGCATCCACCACGTTAATGCCGATATCCGGGTGAGCCATGCTGAAGCGGTTGATAACATCCGGCAGGATAGAGGTACGGGCCAAGGGCATGCTACCCATGGTGATCCTGCCGACTTCACGGAACTGCAGAGCGCTGATTTCATAATGGCCCTGCTTGATTTCGGCAAATCCGAGTTTGGCGGCGCGAGCCAGCAGTTCGGCGGCGCGCGTGGGAGTAATGCCGGTCCTGGCCTTTTCGAATAATGTGATACCCAGCAGATGTTCCAGCTCGCGCCCGGCGCGGTGCAAAGATGATTGCGACAGGTCCAGGTTGCGGCTGGCAACGCTGAAACTGTGGCTTTCGGTGATGGCGATCAAGGCCCTCAGCTGTGTCGTTGTCAGCAGTGGAAGCAGGCTTGATGGGCCGCCATTCTGGGATTGGTTGCTTTTTTGAGCGGCTCGGATACCACGCTCGAGATACCCCATGCAGCGGCTGACACGGTTATACAAGGCTTCGCCGGACGGAGTGGGAAACATGCCGTTGGAATGGCGTTCAAACAGGTCGGTTTCAAGCTGTGTTTCCAGTTTTCCTATCGCTTGGGTGATTGCGGGCTGAGACAGGAAAACCAGTGGTGCCGCTTTGCTGATACTTCGGCATCTGGCTACTTCCATGAATACCCGCAGGTGTCTCAAGTTGGGCATGGTGAACTGCATGGTCCCTCCTAGAAAGGGTGTGTCCTGATAGGGCGTTCTCAAAAATCAATAGTATTGTGGTGAAATTGAAATAGCCAGTCCTGTCACGCAGGCGAATACTAGATGCACTTAAATTGAGCGTTAGA
The DNA here is from genome assembly GCF_040547585.1 of Marinobacterium sp. MBR-111. Lineage (NCBI taxonomy): Bacteria > Pseudomonadati > Pseudomonadota > Gammaproteobacteria > Oceanospirillales > Oceanospirillaceae > Marinobacterium > Marinobacterium sp. MBR-111. The sequence goes on along the minus strand of NZ_JBEPQA010000009.1, from coordinate 5,095 downwards.
AGCGATTTATAAGGTGCCCGAGATGATTATCGATTGCCATGGTCACTACACCACCACGCCTCCGCAGGTGGGTGAGTACCGCGAAAAGCAGAAAGAAGCCGTTGCCAAGGACCCCAACTTCATCGGTGAAAAAGGCCAGATCATCATCAGTGATGACGAGATCCGTGAAACCATTGAGAAGAACCAGCTGCGTCTGCAGCAGGAGCGTGGTACCGACCTGACCATCTTCTCTCCGCGTGCCAGCTGGATGGGTCATCACATCGGCAATGAACACACCAGCCAGTTCTGGACAGAACACCAGAACGATCTGATCCGTCGTGTGTGTGATCTGTTCCCGAACAACTTTGCGCCTGTTGCCCAGCTGCCGCAGTCTCCGGGTGTTGATCCGGCCAAGTCCGTTCCGGAAATTATCCGTACCGTTGAGCAGATGGGCTTCATCGGCATCAACCTGAATCCTGACCCCAGCGGGGGGCACTGGAATGGCTCTTCCTTGGCGGACCGCTCCTTCTACCCTATCTACGAAAAAATGGTCGAATACGATATCCCGGCGATGGTGCACGTCAGTGCCGCCTGCAACGACTGTTTCCACACCACCGGTTCCCACTATCTGGGCGCCGACACCACTGGCTTCCAGCAGTTGATGATGTCCGATGTGTTCAAGGACTTCCCGGATCTTAAAATCATCATTCCGCACGGCGGCGGTGCCGTTCCCTACCATTGGGGGCGTTTCCGCGGTCTGGCCCTGGATCAGGGCTTTGAACTGGAAGAGCGCGTACTGAACAACATCTATTTCGACACCTGTGTCTACCATCAGCGCGGTATCGACCTGCTGCTGGATATCGTGCCGACCAGGAACATCCTGTTCGCCTCTGAAATGATCGGCGCCGTGCGGGGTATCGACCCGGAAACCGGTCATTTCTTCGATGACACCAAGCGTTACATCGATGGCAACAAGGTGCTGACCGTCGAGCAGAAGCAGGACATCTTCGAGCACAACAGCCGTCGTGTATTCAGCCGTCTGAAAATTCCGGCCTGACAGGAGTTTTTTGTCATGAGAGAAAATGTAGTCGTTCAACATATTGAACGCGCCGATCAGGCGGTTATCGATGGTCTGGCTGAATGTGGTGTGGCCACCATTCACGAGGCTCAGGGCCGTGTCGGTCTGCTGGCGCATTATATGCGTCCGATCCAGCAGGACGTGGCTGCGGCCGGTTCTGCCGTGACCATTTCCGGCGCTGCCGGTGACAATTGGATGATGCATGTGGCGATCGAACAGTGTCAGAAGGGCGACATGATGGTGTTCGCACCGACCTCTCCCTCTGTTCATGGTTTCTTCGGTGACCTGCTGGCGACATCGGCTCAGTCACGTGGTGTGGTGGGCTTGATCATTGATGGCGGTGTACGCGATACACGCGACCTGCGCCAGATGAACTTCCCGGTGTGGTCGAAAGCCGTCTTCGCCGAGGGTACGATCAAGGAAACTCTGGGCTCAGTAAACATCCCGCTTGCCTGTGCCGATCAACTGATCTACCCGGGTGATGTGATTGTCGCCGATGACGACGGTGTCGTTGTGGTCCGTCGCGAGAAGGCAGCCGAGGTGCTGGAACTGTCGCGCAATCGCATGGCGCTGGAGGAGTCCAAGCGCGTACGCATGGCCAACGGAGAACTGGGCCTGGACATCTATGACATGCGCCCGCGTTTGAAAGAGAAGGGACTGAAGTATGTCTGATGGCGTCCGCTGCATGTGGATGCGAGGAGGGACTTCCAAGGGCGGTTACTTCCTCGCGCCTGATTTGCCGGCCGACACTGCCGAACGCGACGCCTTTCTGCTGCGGGTCATGGGTTCGCCCGACCTGCGTCAGATCGACGGCATGGGCGGTGGCGATCCGCTGACCTCCAAGGTCGCCGTGGTCAAAACGTCCGACCGGGACGATGCCGATGTGGATTATCTGTTCCTGCAGGTATTCGTTGATCAGGCGATCGTTACCGATGCACAGAACTGCGGCAACATCCTTGCCGGTGTTGGCCCCTTTGCCATCGAGCGTGGCCTGGTGGAGGCGAAGAACGGCGAGACCGAAGTGCGTATCTTCATGGAAAATACCGGCCAGATCGCCCGCGCCCGTGTCAGCACCCCTGAAGGCCAGGTCAGCTATGTGGGCGATGCCTGCATTGATGGCGTGCCCGGCAGTTCCGCGGCTGTGCCGATCACATTTGAAGATACCGCCGGTTCCAGTTGCGGTGCCTTGTTGCCCACCGGTAATACGGTTGATGTGATAGACGGTGTCGAAGTCACTCTGATCGATAACGGCATGCCCGTAGTGGTGATGCGCGCCGAAGACATGGGCATCAGCGGCACGGAATCCCGTGAAGATCTGGAAGCCAACATTGTGCTGCGTGAAAAGCTGGAAGCCATCCGTCTCAAAGCCGGTCCGCTGATGAATCTCGGTGATGTCAGCGCAAAATCGGTACCGAAGATGAGCATGGTCAGCCGGGCCACCAACGGCGGTGCTCTGTCAACGCGTACGTTCATTCCGCACCGCTGTCACGCTTCCATCGGTGTACTGGGTGCGGTCAGCGTAGCGACTGCGGCGGTACTGCCTGGTTCACCCGTCTCAGCGATTGCCGAAGTGCCGGAAGGTGCACGCAAGATGCTGTCGGTTGAACATCCGATCGGCGAGATGAGCGTGATCCTGGACATGGATGCCAGAGGCCAAGTTGCCTCCGCCGCGATTCTGAGAACGGCCCGCAAGCTTTTTGACGGTGAAGTCTTTACCCACAATAACTGATTCCAAACAGGTGTAATGAGATGATGGATCCTGACTACCTTCCTTTCCACGCCAACCCGAGCAAGCCTGAGTTCAAGGCACCTGCCGGAGCCGTTGATGCGCACTGCCACGTATTTGGGCCGGCGGACAGGTTCCCTTACCACCCCAGGCGCAAGTACACCCCTTGTGATGCGCCTAAGGAAAAGCTGTTCGAGCTGCGTGACTACCTGGGCTTTGAGCGCAACGTCATCGTGCAGGCATCCTGCCACGGAACCGACAACGCTGCGCTGGTTGATGCACTGGAAAGCGCCGGTGAGCTGGCGCGCGGTGTGGCCGTCGTAGATCCTGCGATCACCGTGGAAGAGCTTAAAGCGATGGATAAGGCCGGGGTGCGTGCCGTGCGTTTCAACTTCGTCAAGCGTCTGGTCGACACCACGCCGAGAGAAGTATTCCTGTCGATTGCCGAGAAGATCAAGCCACTGGGCTGGCATATTGTGGTCTACTTCGAAGCACCAGACTTGGAAGATCTGATCCCCTTCCTGAATCAGCTCGACACCACCATCGTAGTCGACCATATGGGGCGTCCGGATGTGACCAAGGGCGTCGATCACCCTGATTTCCAACGTTTCATCGATTTCATGGGCGGCAATGAAAAGGTATGGGTGAAGACCACTTGCCCCGAACGCCTGACCCAGACGCCACCGGATTACAGCGATGTAGTGCCGTTCATGAAGGCGCTGGTCGAAAAGTTTCCGGATCGTTGCCTGTGGGGCACCGACTGGCCGCACCCCAATATGAAGTCTCATACCCCTGATGACGGCAAACTGGTGGACGTTATCCCGCAGATCGCAACCACCGCCGAACTGCAGCAGAAGCTGCTGGTCGACAACCCGATGCGACTTTACTGGTCCTGACAGGAGAACTGATCATGAGCTCAACGCACCGCGAGATACCGGGTACGATCTTTTTCGACGGCCCCATGTCCACCAAGGGCTATCCGCTGAACAAAATGTGCTACTCCTTCAACAACGCTGACGCCCGTGAGGCTTTCAAGGCCGATGAAGCGGGGTACTGTGAAAAGTTCGGCCTGACCGAAGCCCAGAAAGAAGCGATTCTCAAGCGTGACCTTAACGAACTGCTGCGTCTGGGTGGCAGTGTTTATTATCTGGCCAAGTTCGCCGGTCTTCTGGGCCTGAATATGCAGGATATTGGTGGCATGCAGACCGGACGTACCAAAGAAGAGTTTCAGGCATACCTGGACAGTCAGGGCAGGGGGAAAAACAATGGCTAAGGTTATCGGCGGCATCACCACATCCCATATTCCGGCGATCGGCATCGCCATGGACAAGGGGTTGGAAGACACGCCTTACTGGAAGGATTTTTTTGCCGGTTACCCGCCAGTACGTGAGTGGCTGAACGAACAGCAGCCGGACATTGCTATCGTGTTCTACAACGACCACGGTTTGGAAATGTTCCTCGACAAGAAACCGACCTTCGCACTTGGCTGTGCGCCTAAGTATGAAAATGCCGATGAAGGTTGGGGTATCGCCACCATCCCGCCGGTAACCGGTGAGACCGAGCTGTCCTGGCACATCGCCAACGAACTGATCGAGAACGACTTTGATCCAACCATCTGTCAGGATATTAAAGTCGACCACGGACTGACCGTGCCGTTGTCGATCATGTATCCGGGCCACAACTACAAGCACTTGAAAGTGATTCCGGTGTGCATCAACTGCGAACGTTATCCTATGCCGAAACCCTCCCGTTGCTTCGCGCTGGGTCAGGCTATCGGCCGTGCGGTTGAGTCCTTCGCCGGTGATCAGAAGGTGGTGGTATTCGGTACCGGTGGTCTGTCACATCAGCTGGATGGCGAGCGTGCCGGTATCATCAACTCCGATTTCGATCTGGAGTGTATGGACAAGCTGGTAAGCGATCCAGAAGCTCTGACCAAGTACAGCAACGACGATCTGGTCGAGATTGCCGGTGCTCAGGGCGTCGAGCTGAACATGTGGCTGGCCATGCGCGGCTGTTTGCTGGGTAACGTGAAGGAAGTGCACCGCAATTATGTGGCGCCGATTTCCAATACAGGGGCAGGTCTGCAGCTGTTGTTGAATCAAGATAAAGTTTAAAAATGTTAAGAAGTGCCCCGCTATCTAGCTAGGGGCGCGCGAATTCAACTCCGAAGTGCGACACCCGCCTATGCAGCCTGAAGGTATTCCTGGAATACCTTCAGGCTGCCTGAACCCGAGGCATTTGCGAGGCCTCAGGTTTAACTGTTTTTCTGCCTTGCGGACATCCTCGCCGGTGATCATCCGCAGATCCGTACC
>NZ_JBEPQA010000008.1:0-131031 GCF_040547585.1 Marinobacterium sp. MBR-111 | reverse complement strand
AGGTCGCCATCATGGATGCGTGTACCACCTTCCAGGTTCAGGGTCAGGTGAGTGATCTCTGAATCCAGCTGGTATTCGTTGAAGGAGATGTCACCAAAAATGGTGGTGCCTTCTTCAACCACGACGTTCTGCAGACGGCCCGCCACATCACCCACACCGTTGTAGATGACTTTGGTGACGCGCTCGAGCAGGTTCTCGAACATGTAGTCAACGTTGTTGCCCGATACCAGCAGGTCGGTCAGACGCAGGTAATCTACATCAAAACCGGACGCGTCAATGTTGGTCGGGAAATCACCGCCCGTTGTTGCCAGGAACTCCAGGGTAGACTCTGTTCCGCCCACAACGGTTACGCCATCCATTTCGCTCAGCGTCAGGACGCTCAGCGACAGGTTGTCACCGATGTTGATGGTCAGGTTGCCGTTACCATCAGCAATGCCATCGTTGACGTTCAGGTTGGAGCCAGTCGGCAGCACGACGGATTCTGCCAGCGTCAGGGAGACGTTGTCAGCCGCGATACCGGTCAGAACCAGGGCATTTTCGGCTACATCAGCCTGCTCCAGATCCGTGATGTTGACGGTGAAGTCGGTTGTGGTACCAACTCCGCTGATCACACCATTGTTGGTCAGCTGCTGGAACTGGGCTGCGGTCAGGTTCAGGGTGGTGCCTTCGTTGACCAACAGTGTGGTCACGCCGGTCAGATCAGTATCCGGGTGCAGGGTTACAACCGGCTGATCAATGATGGCGATGGTGTCAACAACAATGTTGTCGATACCAAAATCGTTGAGATTGAACGGCTCTTCACCCAGATCGGACAGCTGCAGACGGGCAGTAGCGTCAGCACCGGTGATGTTCTCCGGTCCGATTTCGTATGCCTGTGCAACGGTCAGGTTCAGGGTGTCGCCAGCGCCTACCACGACAGTGTCGACGTCTGTCACATCCGCACGGGTCAGGTCAACGGTAATGCCTGCGCCTGCGCTTGCTTCATCTGTGCCGTTATCCACAACCAGGTTCAGTTCACCCGCTGAGGTCAGGACGCTGTCTTCAGACGCTACAAATGCAGCGGTCATGGTCAGCTCAGTGACACCTTCAGAACCGGTGAAGCTGAAGTCTTCAGCTGCTGTCGAAGTCACGGCTGTTGCTACCGTCAGATCACCTGCAACCGCAGAGGCGTCGATGGTGTTGATACCATCAGCCAGGGCGGTATCGATGGTCAGATCACCTTCAGCGGCCAGTGTCAGGCTTACCAGGTCAGCACCCACAACGGAGGCGATCTCAGCAGCCGGACCTTCAGCGGTGATGGTCAGGGTGTCGGCATTGTCGATATCGATGCCGTAGGCTTTCAGCGGACGGTCATCACCGGCAACGGAGTGAACCAGGTTCACAACAGCCGCAGCGCCTTCCCACTCAAAGTCTGCATCCAGCTTACCGACGTTGGCGGTGCCGGTCGGGCCATCTGCTTTCGCAGTCGTACCGCCCTGCAGTTCAAACACAAGACCCCAGGCTGCATCTTGAATTACCAGGGTATCGTTGTAGTTGCCACGCAGTGCCATCACTTCCAGATCTTCGGTCGTGTCGCACAGCTTGATGGTCGCGGTGCTGCCAGCGCTGCCTGCAGCCGTCGGGCCATCGATCTGGGTGACAACGTAGCGCGCAACGCCTTTGGAGACCAGGCTGTTAGCTTCAGCTTCGTCGAAGCCTACATTGTCATCTGCATCAGCAGCCAGGTGTACCAGCACTTCGGTTGCATAACCGTTGTTGCCGTTACCGTAGATCGCACCACCCTGAGCCAACTGTTCGAAGTGGTCAATGGTCATGCCGCTGACAACGCCTTCGAGTTCAGAGAAGTCGATGGTGAAGAAGTTTGCTGAGTCACCCTGCACTTCGCCCAGCTGGATCGGGCCTGTGAAGGTGATATCACGTGCACCGGTGATTTCCAGGTTGGTGTGCCAGGTTGACAGACCATCATCGGTTACACTGTTGCTGCCAGTACCGGTGTTGATCTTGTACACGACTTCGGCCGGTACGTCAGCCGGGCGGTCGTAACCCACGATTTCGTTACCGTCTTCATCGTAGCCGGTTTCGCCCGTGAAGCTTACGTTGAACCAGTTGTCACCGACCTTGAAGTCGCCAGACAGTGAACCACCGTAGTAGACGTTACCGTCGATGTTGGTTTTCATCGTGTCGCTGGTGTTGAACGGGTCAAACACGCCTGCAGCACCGGTAATCACAACATTACCAGCAGCCAGGTCGGTGTTACCTTTTCCAGACTCAGTCAGGGTTACACCTTCTGGTGCAACACGGGTGTGCAGCTGCTCAGCGGTCATTTCCAGGGTGACACCATCCTGAAGCTCAAGCTGCAGGTCGATGTTACGGGAAAGGCTGTCCACGCCCAGATCGGTCAGAGAGGTCGACTCGGTGACGATGATTTTGATCTGTGCATAAGTGTTGAAGATAGAGCCTTCAACAGAGAATGCGTCTGCACCGATTGCCAGGAACTGAGCATCAGTCAGGGTGAGAACGGGTGCCACTTCATAGTTAGTTGGGCTACCACGCTCACTGATATCGAAGGTCAGTACAACGTTTTCAATACCGGACAGTTCTGCTGCACGCAGGTCAGAGGCGTTCTCAACGTACAGGGTGATGTTTTCACCGCTGATGGAGGAGCCTTCCAGGGCGGTGATACCGAACAAGCCAGTTCCGAACACATCACGGCCCAGTACTACGGTATCTTCACCAGCACCAGTCTCAATGTTCAACAGCGCGGTAGGTGAAGACTCGCCAAATCCACTATTAGCGTCGCCGTAATCACCTACACCCATTCCCGACACGATAACGGTATCATTACCGGCACCGGTGGTGATGCTCATCTCTTCAGCGCTTACGGTGACTTGGTTGTCACCACCTGCGGCGTTGATGGATACAGTCTCACCGCGCACAGAGGAGATCACGTCGTTGCCTTCACCGGTGGTGATGCTGACGGTATCAGAGTCGTCTGTGGTGATGGTGTTGTTGCCGTTACCAGTGGTGATGCTGACGTTTTCGGCATTGTTGGCGGTGATGGTGTTGTCACCGTCAAGCACATTGATGATGGCTACGTCAGTGTTAACGATGTATTCGTTGTTGCCACCGTTACCTTCGATCACAACTTTATCGGCAGCTGATACGTCGAAGATATCGTTAGCCTGAGAGCCGTGGAAGGTCACATCATCTGACTCAGTCAGAGTCAGATTGACGCCACCGGTATTCTCAGATGCATCGATGAAAACCGGCGTCTCATCATGGAAAGAGGCGTTCAGATCATCTTCGATGTACAGGTGCGCATCACCGGTGATGTTCAGGGTGCTCAGAGTGCCGCCCAGATTACCGTTGGCGATGAAGTTGCCAGCACCGGCAGAGTCGATGTTCAACGTCTCGGCGTTGTGCGCAACATTCAGCTGGCCATCTTCCATGCTCAGGTTATTGAAAACCAGGTTGATGCCTTCAGCGGCAGTCGCTTCGCTGAAGTGCAGGGTGACGTCCTGAGTGAAACCGCCGTCCAGGGTGGTGGTCGCGCCGTTACGGATACCCGCTACGGTCAGCGAGCCGACAGTAGCGCCACCGGAGGCCATATCCTCGAAATTGCTTTCGGTGATGGTCAGGTTCTCGATATCGACGGCACGGGACAGGTCGATGATGGAGTTCTGGTATTCGTTCGTATCGGGCGGATCGGCCGGATCGGCAATACCCGGGTAGGTGCTATCGCCGCTGACGTCGGTGTAGACGTTGGGCAGGTTTTCGATGTTGATCGTCTGGATGTTCAACAACGCTTTCGGCTGAGCGTAGTAGCCTTTGGCGTCGATTTCCAGCGTGTTATTGCCTTCACCACCGTCGATGTAGGCGCCGTGCAGCAGTTCCAGACGGCCTGCAACGATGAAGTCATCCGCAGCGGAGGTTTTACCGATCTCTTCTGTACCGCCGTTGTTTTCAGTCGGGGTCAGAACGATCGGCACGATGGATTCGTTTTCAACGGCATCTTTTGCACCGTAGATGTACGGAATCTTGATCGGGTCGCCGTCAGTGTCAGCGTATACCCAAGTGTCGGCAGCGCCATCACCATCGGTATCGATCTGAATGGTCTGCAGGTTTTCAACACCGTCGTCGGGTTCAACTACCCAGTAGCTGGCAACCGGCACTTCAACTTCAAACAGGCGGGAGTTGCCATCGGCATCGTACAGTGCGTTGTGCAACAGGTCGAAATACATCTCGCCCAGCGCCACTTCGGCTGTGTTAACAGTACCATCAGACAGAGTCACGGTGATGGTTTGAGTACCGTCGGCATTGTTGACGATATCCAGGCCGGTGATGTCGGCATAAATCTGGGTCGACGAAGCAGGATTATCACCCACCGAACCATCGTTCACACCATCGTCTGTGCCATTGGCGATATTAATCAGACCGAGCTGGACAAAGTTCAAGCCGGCAAGATCTTGGATGTGTGCAATCGCGTCTTCCAGCGGCACGCCGTTGCCTTCAGCATCATCGCCCCAGTAGGTGACCATTTTGGTCAGGGTTTCGCCTTCAACGGCTGGCGTCACGGTGGTAACGATATTTTCAGTCAGCGTGAACACGCTGTTCGGGTTGAGCTGTGCAGCAACGGCTTCTTCAACATACTCGGGAGTAACGTCGGTATCTTTATTGACGTCTTTGAGCATGTTGACCACGTCCAGCGACGTGAACGGTATTTCATACTCAGCCGGAAGACCATTGCCAGCCGGGTCGACCTGCTCAATCAACTCCTGGGAGAAGGCAACTTTAGCGTTTACCGCTGCCAAGTCGTCATTCTGCGCACCATTGATAATCGCAAATGCCAGGTTGGTCAGGCTATGCTCACTGTCAGCCCAATAGCTGATCTCTTCGGCAACTGCAGCACGGTCAAAAGCTGACTGGTAGATCTCAGCAATTACTTCTTCGCGTGATTTGGAACCGTAGAGCGCCTGGTTCTCTGCGTTTTCGGGAGATCCGAAGGCGGCAGAGATGACGGTCCAATCCTGATATGTTTCCAGCTGATCTACCCAGTACTTCAGACCCTGAGGGTCTGCAGGTCTCTGGTAGTAAGCTATGTACATCTGATGTACCAGCTTTTGATTTGCTGTCAATTCCATTCTTCTTTCCTCATTGTGTTCACACGTCAAAACAACATGGACATCAGCAGCAGACAGCGAAGGTGGACCTTCCACAACCTACCGCATTGGCCTAAATACTCTACCACGTTAAGTGTTTCAATTTGTAGTTTCGCCAGCCTAGAATGCCATACCACGGGAATTTAGCACAGCAGCAAGGGCGCGCAAGGTTTTTTTTCTTGACCTTGGCCGGGGTTTAAGGCTACGAAACTTTTGTTTCATTCAACTCCCCCCTATTGTTTTTGTAGCATCCAGCTGAGTGTTTCATTAAACGGTGTCATCGGTTTGTCCAGCACGCGCATGATTGCCTCGTTACTGCCTTGCAGGTTTTTAACTTCATTTTGTCGTACCAGTGACGGGTCGGTCTCGACGTTGAGTGTATGGCCTGTTATGTCTGAACAGGCAGATAAGATGTCTTGCATACTCCAGCTGACACCGCTGCACAGGTTCACAATGCGCCCCTGCATGTCGGTACCGGCCGTTAACAGGGCTTCATACATGCAGGCCACATCCCGTACGTCACTGAAATCACGGGATATATCCAGGTTGCCCAGTTTGATACTGACCTCGCGGCGGCAAAAGTGATCGACGATTTTGGCAATCAGAAAGCGTGTGCTCTGGCCCACGCCAGTATAGTTGAAGGGCCGGGTGATGATCAGTGGCAAACGGTCTGCCCACAGCAGGGCCATGTACTCCATGGCCAGTTTGCTGACGGCGTAGTCATTGGCCGGTGCCGGTGGTGTGTCTTCTGTCAACACGCCCTGACGGCTGTTGCCATACACATTGGCACTGCTGGCCAGGATGACATTTTGCAGCGGGAGGTCTGCACCCGCCAAAGATTCCAGCAGATTGCGCGTGCCTAGTACATTAGTCGTATAGAACTCTGCCGGGGCGCCATGGCCAACGAATGATACGGCGGCCAGGTGTATAACCGCGTTTGGCCTGACGGTTTCAACGACTCGTCTGACCTGATCGGGGTTGGTCAGGTCCATGGCTTTGGTTTCAAACAGGTCAACTGTGCGAGTGTCATTCAGGTGGGTGGCTGTACCCACCACATCGTGACCTGCCTGCAGCAGTTGGCGGGTCACGTAATGCCCGGTGAATCCTTGGCTACCGGTTACAAGTACACGCATGTGAACCTCTAGAATGATGCGTTGTGCTGGTTGCGGCGCAGGTCGGCCTCAACCATCATTCGACACAGTGTTTCAAGTGTAGTCGATGGTTCCCAACCCAACACTTTTTTTGCTTTGGCTGGGTCGCCTATCAGCAGGTCGACCTCGGCTGGCCGGTAAAAGCGCTCATTGATGCTGACCAGTGTTTTGCCGCTGTTTTTGTCTATACCCTTTTCATCAATGCCTGTGCCGGTCCATTCCAGGTCAATATTCAGGGCACTTGCTGCCAGCGATACGAAGTCACGCACCGTTTCAGTGCGATTGGTGGCCAGCACGAAGGTATCGGGCGTTTCAGCCTGAAGCATGCGCCACATACCGTCGACATAATCGCGGGCGTATCCCCAGTCGCGCTTGGCGTCCAGGTTGCCCAGCTCAAGCCGGTCCAGCTGGCCCAGATGGATTTTGGCCAGGCTGTCGGTAATTTTACGGGTTACAAACTCGCGCCCGCGCAAGGGGGATTCGTGGTTAAACAAAATGCCACTGGTTGCAAAGATGTCGTAGGACTCACGGTAGTTGATTGCCATCCAGTGCGCGTACAGTTTTGCAGCACCATAGGGGCTGCGGGGGTAAAAGGGGGTTGCTTCCGTTTGAGGAATGGTTTGCACCTTACCGAACATTTCTGATGTTGAAGCCTGATAAAAACGGATGGTTGGGTCAACGATCCTGATGGCTTCAAGCAGATTAACAGGCCCAAGCCCGGTAATTTCGGCTGTTGTCAGCGGCTGGTCAAAGGATACGCCGACAAAACTCTGCGCAGCCAGATTGTACACCTCGCGTGCTTCTGTCGTTTGCAGTAGACGGATGCTGGATGACAGATCGGTCAGGTCGTATTCGACCAGGTGCAATTCAGGATGTTCGGCTATTCCTAGTTCCTGTATACGCCAGAAGTTGACTGAGCTGGTCCGGCGGTATGTGCCATACACCGTGTATCCCTTTTCAAGCAGCAACTGGGCCAGATAGGCCCCGTCTTGTCCAGTGATGCCGGTAATAATCGCTTTCATGCTGTAATCCTGAAGTTAATGCAATTGACGGTTTTTTGAGGCAACCATGCCATTCAAACGCAAGCGGTCCATAAGCTGACGCGCACTTTGTTCCCAGGTTTGCCACGGTATTTCACCCGGCGGGGGCAAGCTGCCCTGATTATATGCTGTCAGCCAGTGTTCGATGGCAGAGGCCAGTTCAGCCGGGCTGTTGGCATCAAACAAGGTGGCGTTTTCGGCGGCGACTTCCTTGAATACAGGGATATTGCGCGCCATAACGTGCAACCCTTCACGTGATGCCTCAATAAGGGGCAAGCCGAAGCCTTCATCAAAAGACGCGGCGATCAAACAATGCGCATTCTGGTACAGCCGACGCAGTTGCATGTCGCTTGGCGATTGATGCCAAAAAAGCCTGCGACCCAACTCGGGGTGGTTGGTTATGCGCTGTGCCAGCTCTTCCACCATCCAGCCTTGTTTACCCGCCAAGACCAGGCTTACGTCGGCGCCATTCTGCCAGAGCCGCTCAAACGCAGCCAGTACCTGGTCGTGCCCCTTGCGGGGCTCAAGTGTGCCAACCATTAAAAATTCCAGGGTGGCAGCGGGCTGGGTATGGGTGGCAGGTGCTGCGGACCGCTTGGTATCGGGGTCAAGGTCTGCGCCCAGGTGGAACCAGCTGATGACTGGGCAATGTGACTGGCGTGCGAGGCGGTTTTCGAGCTGGCTGGCGACCGTGCGGGAAATGGCGATCAGTTGATCGGCTTCAGCCACCACATCCAGCCAGGCGGTGAAGCTTTTCTGCGCCCCGGGCAAAAAATACTGTGGATAGTTCAGGCACAGCAGGTCGTAGACTACAAACGCCGTCCAGACACCCTGTTCACGCCAGTGGCGATAGACTGACTGCTGCCGCTCAACAACAGCGGGCTGCAGGTCGAGGCCCAGAAAAATATCACCGGGACGTGTGACGAGAGGCTTTTCAGGCAACAGCCCGGTTGGAAACCCCAACTGACGCAGCTGCATTCCGGTATCAAATCGTTTGTAGCCTTCTATTGTGGTGTCTGCCACTACGGGTCGGACACACCAGCCAGAGGGCGGCGACTGCTCCCATTGTTGCAGAATATTGCGCACCACTCGCTGTATGCCGGTGCCGGCATCTCTGAGCGCAAGCTCTGATACATCAACCAATATTTGCAGCGCATCCGGTGTATCACTACACAGTAGCTGCTCAAGCGCTTCTACCTTTACGGTTGCATCATCGGGCAGTTCAGCCGTCGATGCGGTCGCAACATGCACCCCCATTGCTGAACATGACTGGTAGTGCGTTGCCATGCGCTCATGGTGTGCATCCGGCAACTCAAGCCCCAACCAAATATCGCCACTGCGCAGGCTTACAGGCTCGTCACGGAGTATGTCGTCAGGGCAACTCAATAGACGCAGCGCAAAGGCTGCCGCATATTTGATTTCGCCCGACTCCGTCATGTATACCGGCTCAAAACGGTAAGGTCCGGGCGGGTTATGCAGCCAACGCTCAGCCAGCTGTGCCGTCAAGCTCGCTTGCAAAGCGTCTGGTTGCTGAACCAGTGCTGTAACGTCCAGGAGCAATGCCGGTGGCCGTATAGGCTCTTTTATCGAGGCATCGATACAGGCCGCTATGGTACAGCGCTCTTCTTCACTGGCGTGTATCACATGCTCGGTGCCCGCAAGCACATCGGCCAGGTACCCCACGTTACCGTGGGCGCTGGCGTAGGCCTCTTCAATCGCTTCACGGTAGAGATCGGCGCACTGTTGTGGTGCGTGCCTGCTGTGTATCTGCGCTGATGCGGTTTTGCCCATGTGATGCCTGTATTGCTCATCATCGGCCAGGCGCTCAAGCGCGTGCGTGAGCTGCTCATCTTCAAACGCGTCTGGCAACATGACAACAGCATTGGCATCAAGATCCGCCATGCTGCCGTTGGCATTGACGATGGTTGCCAGGCCATGGTTCATACAATCCAGAACCGCCGCTGAGGTTTCGCCTCTGGACAGCGTTCTCAGCTGCACACCCACATCGGCTGCATCAAGATAACGCCGGTAGGCATCGGCGTCGGTCCAGCCGGTGATGTTGATACGGCCGCAGGCAGAGCTGCCGTCAATTTTTTTCGCCAGGCTTGCGCCATACTCGCCTGGCTCGTTTTCTCCTACAAAAACAAGGTAGGCATTTGCACGGCTGGCAAGAACGCTGTTCAGCCAGGCATCAAGCAGCCGGTGATTGAGTTTGCTGCGCCCTATAAAGCCAAAGCTGCATATCACGAACGCATCTGGCGGAATACCCAGCGCCTCGCGGGCTTTGCGTTTGGCTTCAGGGCCTGTTTCGGCCGGTATTCGTACCAGTGGTATTGTTCGCCACGGGTACGCTGCGGCATGGCCGTACCACTGCTGTGCCATTCTGATTGAACAGGGGGCGTGTACGATGACATTCAAGGCCTGCTGCAAAACGGCAAGATTGCAGGGGTATTTCCAGATAACATCTGCCGGATTCTTCGCATGAACGCGCTCGGCCAACGCCTGATAACCATGGCTGAGGTGGAGGGCTGTTGCCCATGAGTGATTGAGCTGCTCGACATACTCGCGATGGGCGATGACCCCCGAGAGGTAAAAGTCATGTAACACAACAACACCCGGCACTGTATCCAGCAACTTAAACATATGACTATGAAATGCTGAGTTGCCAAACTGATACAGAACACGGTCATATTCATCAGCATGCTGAATCAACCATTCCACCGGACGCATTGTAAAATCGTTGCCTGCAAACGTGACGGTCTGTTCAGGCTCGTCGTTAATAAGGTCAATCGTGTAGTATTGCGCCAGCTCGGGCAGTAACATGGCTGAATAGTCA
Source organism: Marinobacterium sp. MBR-111 (assembly GCF_040547585.1). Taxonomy (NCBI): domain Bacteria; kingdom Pseudomonadati; phylum Pseudomonadota; class Gammaproteobacteria; order Oceanospirillales; family Oceanospirillaceae; genus Marinobacterium; species Marinobacterium sp. MBR-111. The sequence goes on along the minus strand of NZ_JBEPQA010000008.1, from coordinate 120,845 downwards.
CTGATACCACTGCGCTGAGGCGGCAGGGGTGATACAAATGCCAACCTTGGCTTGTCAGACCGCTTGATACGCTTTGGTGGTTCCATTTGCTCCAGTGCTGACAATGCCCGCTGGGCGGTTATCGCCCATGAAAACTTGCGCGCCTGCTGTAAGCCGTACTTTTTCAGCCCATCAAGCCGGCCATCATCGGTCAGGTAGCGTTCAATTGCGCGGCTGATTTCACGTGGATTGGTCGGGTCGAACAAGGCATTGTGATTCCCAACCACTTCTGGAAGGCTGGTTCTGTCTGAAGCAATGACTGCCGCACCACATGCCATGGCTTCAAGGCAAGGCAGGCCAAAACCTTCGTGCAGAGAAGGAAACACAAACAGCTCACACAGGTTGTATAATTCAAGCAGATCTTGTTCAGGCACGTACCCTGTCATGACAAAAGCCTGCTCGGGCAAGCCTGCACGCTCTGCTTCATGTAACAGCCGGTTCCGATCCTGCTCTGTTACCGAGCACACAACAGCCAACTGATAGCGGTCACGCAAAGCGACCGGTAACAACGAAAACGCCTTGATCAGCCCTTCAATGTTCTTGCGGTGATCAATCCCTCCTGTATAGAGGATAAAGGGCCTATTCAAATTATAATGCGCACGCAAGCGGCTCTCTCGCTCTTGTGCAACGCTTACCGGTTTAAAAAAATCATCAATCGCCGAAGATATGTTGATGACTTTATCATCAGTGAACGCCAGGTGTTCAATCGCCTCCTGACGTGATGATTCAGAGATGGCCAGCAGCCGATCTGCACGGCGCAGCTGGACTGTTTTTTCGTCATACCAGCGTGCATGCACTGGGTTATCCAGATAGGGGGAGCGATGCAACATCGGTATCAGGTCATACAGAACAACCGCAACGGAATATGGCTTATCACGGCTTGAGATACTGGTGAGCGCATCATCTCCCAAACCTTCAAACAAGCTGGTTACAAGCAGACAGTCGGGTTTTAAGCTGCTGATAAACGCTTCATATAGATGGGTGGATACCTCTCGGCAGGCATCATGTTGTTGGTTGATGAAGCTCACAGGCCCAGGCGCAAACCAGGTGTGGATATCGTTAGTTGGTAAATAACGGGAGAACTCTTGTCGCAGTTCCTGCGCACTATCGGGGAATGCACCATTAATTGCCAAGAGCAACTGATGCTGCTTGTTCGCACGTATTAATGCCCGGACCAGCGACAGCGTATAGCGACCGATCCCCCTGTTTCGGCTCTGCCCCTGAGCACCCTGCAGGTCTATGACAATTCTCATTCAGCTGCCCCCGTGTATCCGCAGGACAACCGCCGGTTGATCATGCGGGCCCGTGGCGTTAATGCGCTTTCAGCCGCCGAAAGAGACGATTGGAATTTTGGTTGTTTATGCACGTAACGCCCCAGTCTGTTCACGAGCCTTTGATGCAGCCATGGCATTTTGCCAAGGATACGGAGAACCACCCTGCGCAGCTTCGGATACCGTGACAGGAGGCGTGCCAGCCCAGGCAACAGCAGGCTCAACCCGCGCAGAGGCAGCCTGACCCAGGGTTGCTTTGACCCCATGGCTTTTGAGCGGGCATGTTTTACAACCTTAACCAGCTTGCGAAACGGTGCGGTGATACGCCACGACCGGCTGGCGCGCAATTGTGCAAGCTGGCTGTGGAGCTCGGCTTCGTTTGCTCTGGATGCATGCAACGCTGCGGTCAAGGCCTCATGCTCGTCCTGCATGCCCGACAGGCTAGCTTCACGCAGCATCAACTGAGCCTGTACACGCTCTTTTTCATCCCACAAGCGGTGGCGTTCAACATTGGAGAGGTACGCGTCTTCAGCCGATCTGGCCGCTTTTATGTTAGCAAGATAGGTTTGATGGTTCGGAATACGGCAAAATGAATGAGAGGCCTTACCACTCAAGGCGAATTCATCAAATACATTCGGCGGGTACTTAAACGCGTCACACAGTTCAGGGTGCTCGCTTGAAACATAAAAACGGTTGATGCCGTCACTGTAAACGTGAACGTATCCTTTTGAGATTAAAACAGGCTCCCAAACCCGGTAGGTGTCTTCTTGCGACCCTGGCAAGGTGCTTTCGATTACAATAATCCATGGACGCAGGCTTGATTCATGCCAGCCTGACAGCACCTCTCCTTCCATCCCTTCTACATCGATCTTGAGCCAATGCACTTCGCGTGACCCTACCATATCGAATACGCCATCCAGCGTTATCGTTTCAACTACGGTGTGGATACAGTCATGCCCATGGTCAACGTGGGAATCGGCAATAAGCGCCCGGCCCGTTGAAAGACCGGTATTTTGAAACTCATAAAACGCCAACTCACCTGCTTCTGCCGCAACGGCAACCTGCAACACTGTCTCATCAGGACGCGCCTGTTTGAGTGCATTGGAGTAACGTGCAGAAGGCTCTACGTGAAGACCACGCCAGCCTTTGTCATAAAAGGCCAAACTTACCGAGTCAATTTCAGGGTCTTGTGCACCGATATCGATATAAAACCCATGTTCAACAGCCGAAAGGGCACGCCAGAGCATGACATCTTCAAAATTTTGTGCGTAAGAGACGATACTCATCGTGTTGTGATCCCTATTTGAGGCTGCATCCAGTTACATCCGGCAAAATGGTGCTTGTTGATGTTGATTACGTTGAATACGAGGGCGAGATCTCGCCATTCATAGTTATCAACCAGATGTGTATCGGTGCTGACAAGGGCTGTTTGCACTGAATAACTGCCGGGGCCAAGATTGGCTTGGAAACAGCATTCAAACTGCACTTGCTGGCCTGCGGAAAGATCGTACTGAACCTGATCAGTCAGCTGCGTATTGGTGCCATACATTACTTGCCCCAAACGGTCTTTGATACCGTACCCCAGCACCAGGCGCGGTATGTCTTTGTAAATATGGGCAACTACTTTCAGTGTGACAGCTTCGCCCACGTTAATGGCCTCTACGGCTTCACCTTGTTGGTTAAGCAGCGTAATTTCAATTACTTTCGCTTCGCCAGTCCCTGAGGTGGTCTGGGTACTGCCATCATCCATTTGTATCTGTTCGACCTTGCTGTTGGCTTTTTCTGCCAACATGGCATTGTAGTAGTCCATTACAGCCTCAGGCGCGCCCTGATATTCAAGCCTGCCACCATTAAGCATGATTGCACGGTCACAGATGCTTTGAATGGCTTGCTTATCGTGGGATACGATCAAGAGTGTCGTGCCCTCGCGCCGAAATGCCTTGATTCTGTCAAAACTTTTGTGCTGAAAATAAGCATCGCCAACGGACAAGGCCTCATCAACAATCAGAATATCAGGGCGTTTTGCGGTTGCGATGCTAAAGGCAAGACGCATCTGCATGCCGCTGGAGTACACGCGCACAGGTTGATCAATGTAATGGCCGATTTCGGCAAACTGCTCGACTTCAGGCATCATTTGGCTGATCTCGTTGTGAGAGAAACCGAGCAACTGGCCCGCCATGAACACATTCTGACGCCCCGTAAAGTCAGGGTGAAACCCCATCCCCAACTCCAACAGCGCCGCAACATGACCCGACAGTTCAACGCTGCCCTCTGTTGGACGTGACGTGCCCGTGATCAATTTGAGCAGGGTGCTCTTGCCGGCACCATTGATACCGATAATCCCTACGGCCTCGCCGGGCTGCACTTCAAACTCGATATTGCGTAAAACCCACAGCAGTTCGTGCCTTGCGCCAGAGCCCGGCACGATCCACTCTGCAAGCCGAGACCAGCGACCCGCATACTTTTTATAGGCTTTACCAAGCCCTGTAACACGAATTCTTCCCATTAGAGTTCGTCCACCATATCACCGCTATGTTTTTTATAGAGTGACAGCCCGACTACACACAGCAGCAATGCCATTACTGCAGGTAATATCAACCCATAAAGAGAGGGAACCGCCCCATTAACCAGAATGGTTTGGAAGGCATCCATAAGCCCCGCCAGCGGATTCAGGTACAAATATGGCCTAAGGGACTCAGGAAGAATAGACACTGGATACACAATAGGGGTTAGCCAAAACCAAAACTGCAGCACTATATTAAACAACTGCCCAACATCGCGAAAAAACACATTCAGAACACCTAGCGTGATACCTAAACCAACTGCAAAGCCAGTCAGGATGGCCAAAACGGGGAAAAACAAGACATACGACCACCCAGGAAAATTCCCACTCACGATCAGAAACAGCGAAAAAAGAGAAAATATAATAAAGAAATTTAAACACGCGCTTAGCAAGACAATGACAGGAAGACATATCCTGGGAAAATTCAGTTTTTTTATCAAGCTTGCATTTTCAATAAACGTATTCTGACAGCGACTGACTATTTCAGTAAACAGCCCCCAAGTCAGTATGCCTGCACACAAATAAATGCTATAACCAAAAACCTCATCCGCTCCTGGCAGTTTTGCCTGCATTATGCGTGAAAAAATAAGGGTATACACCAAAATCATGGCTAATGGCTGAAGAATCGACCACAACACACCCAATAATGAATTTAGATACTTGGTTTGAAATTCTCTTTTCACACTGCCGAAAATAAAGCCACGATGGCTCCATATTTGTTTAATAAAATAAGGCACTTGAATGACACCCAATCCATTTGAATGTTGCATTTTTATTTCCGAAAGGACTCAACAAGCGCCGCCGCACCGGCCTGCCAGGAATACTTTCTGGAGCGCTCACGCCCACGTTCACCAAGCTGTTGATAAAGTGCTTTGTCTGCAAGAAGCGATTCGATTGCACGCGCAATTTCATCCGCCGAGTCAGGTTCAACAAGCATAGCCGCATTTCCAGCCACTTCAGGCATGGATGTTCTATTGGACGTAATGACCGGTGTCCCGGTTGCCATTGCCTCAGCAATTGGCATACCAAAGCCCTCATATAAAGATACATACAAGCTGATCGTTGCAGCAGCATATAATGCAGGTAGATATGACTGTGGAACAAAACCCAGCCTGATCACATGCCCTGTTTTTTCCAACTCACTGATTCGATCTTCAAGAGGCCCTGCCTTCCAGCCGCTACAGCCAGCAAGCACCAATGGGTATTGCTCTCTTAAATAAGGTGGAAGCTTGAAAAACGCATCGAGTAGCTTGGCCAGGTTTTTCCTGGGTTCAAAGGTTGAAACCGCTAAAATATAACGTCTTGGTAGTTTCAAGGCGGCCCTGACTGTGAGCATTTGCCCACCGGTGATATCAAAAAAAGAGTTATCAACCCCAGGGTACACCACACTAATGGGCTTATTCTCACCAAATTCTTTGATTATTCTGTTTCGGGAAAAATCCGATACTGTGATGACTCCTGAACATGACTGTATACTTTTAGGCAATAGCGCACTCAGGTTTTTCACTCGACCCTCAGGGTGAAACTCAGGGTAGTCTATATGCGAAAGGTCATGGACAGTGATATAGGTTGGCATATTAAGGGGGTGAGCAATAAAACCTGGCTCCCAATAAATAAACCCCTCTAATTTTTTTCCGATCGACTGCGCTCGGAGTGATCTGTATAAGTATAATAACTTACGACTACCAGGCACTTCGGAAGCGACTTTTTTAATCCAGGGCGCAGCAGAGGCCATTTTTCTCGATTCATCATGAAAAGAGTCAAGAAAGGTTTTAACCTCATCGGTTGTCAGCAGCTCACCTGAATAAAAACCATATAATTCTTCCACATCGGGCATTACTATAAGCTCACGTAAAAGCCCCATAGTAAACCGCCCGATTCCACTCATATCATGCGCAAGAACGCTGAGATTAACCAGAATTTTCATTCTGCCCCTCTGGCAGGAGTACAGCGCCCATAAATATCCGTAAATCTTACGATATCATCTTCACCAAGATAATGGCCAGACTGCACTTCAATCACTTCAAGGGGAATTTTCCCGGGGTTTTCAAGCCGGTGCTTTACTCCTACAGGAATATAGGTAGATTGATTTTCAGTCAGTATCTGCTCTTTATCACCACACACGACGTGAGCCGTTCCCGACACAACGATCCAGTGTTCAGCTCGATGGTAGTGCATTTGTAATGACAACTGCTCGCCAGGCTGTACTGTTATCCTTTTTACCTGATACCGATGGCCGGTATCGATGGTGTCGAACTCTCCCCAGGGGCGCAGAATATGAGTATGGTCTGAATATTCACGCCGATTTTCGTTTTTAAGCCGTAAAACGACGTCTTTCACCTGCTGGGTGTGGGTTTTGGCCGCTACAAGTATTGCATCTTTTGTTTCAACCACGATGCAGTCTTCCAAACCCAGTGCTGCCACGTACCGGTGGTGTGCATGTACCAGACTATCCTGAGTATCCAGCAGGCACACGTCACCTACCGCGCTATTCCCATGGTCATCTTTTGGGCTGATATCACTCAGGGCGCTCCAACTGCCGATATCATTCCAGCCTGCATCCAACTCCACTACATATGCATTGTCTGTTCGTTCCATAACGGCATAGTCAATGGAGTTTTCGGGGCAGGCAATAAAATGCTCAGCATTGGGGCGAATAAAATCTGGATCAACCTGGGCTTTTGCCATTGATTTTCGGCACTGATCAAGCATTTCAGGCTCATATTTCTGAAGCTCGTCCAGATACACTGAGGCCTTGAACATGAACATTCCGCTGTTCCATAAATGTTTACCGCTGCTCAGGTAGTGTGTTGCGGTAACCAAATCCGGTTTTTCTGCAAAGCTGGAAATATGCCACACAGCATCACACAAAGATTCGCCTTTGCATATGTAGCCGTACCCTGTTTCGGGACTTTGAGGTGAGATACCAAAGGTAACCAGGTGACCTTCAGCCGCCAGTACACAGCCGGTTTCCAGCGCAGCAAGTAGCTCTTCGGGGCGTTCGAAATGGTGGTCAGCCGACAGAACCAACAACACAGGGTCACCCTGCTCGACCAACGATAACGCGGCCAGTGCTACAGCCGGGGCTGTATTGCGCGATGCAGGTTCAAGAATAATTCGGCTAAAGAGGCTTTCGTGGCGAAGCTGTTCGGCCACCTGAAAACGATGCGACTCGTTACTGACGATCAAGGGCGTGTCATGTTGTACCGGCCCTAACCGTAAGAGTGTTTTTTGCAGAAGTGTATGACCACTGCCATCCAAATCCAGAAACTGTTTTGGCGTATTCTGACGTGACAGGGGCCAGAGCCGGCTTCCGCTGCCGCCTGCCATGATAACCGGTGTGAACATGTTAAGTCCTGAAATTGATGAATTCACTGCAAGAGGTTAATGCCCGCAAACATGGCAAATCCGTTGCACCTGAAGCATGCTACTGTGCGCGTAGGGAATATAAACTTCAATATTTGTTAAGTCAGCACCACTTTTTTATCGTGGCGACAGTGCGGTTTAAGCTGTCAGCAAGCGGCTCAAGGCAATCATGTTTTTCAGCCTGCTGCGAAAGTGTAGCTCTTGCTTGCCGAATGGGTTCACTTCTTTTGCGACTGCGCAGATCATCTTCGCTGATGTCATACTGGTCACACACTCGGCTGATCAGGTCATCGACCGTTACCGTTGAGGGTTTCACCGTTTCGACAACTGCCGAATCGGGTTGTACCTGAGGCTGCGCTTTTGGCTCAACTTTTGTTTGGGCCGGCTGGAGATGCTTAATAACTGAGCGCTTGTGTATCTCAAGCAAGGCTTTCAAGTCAGCGGATATTGTCTTGCTGCTGTTCGGTGCATGAGCAGCCGTCCACAAAGTGACACTCCGCGTCTGCCCACCTCCGGCAAAGTTGAGTTTAAGCGGTTTGATAACCTCAAGCTCTTTAAGCTCTTGCATCAGTTTTGCCGTTGCGGCAAAAGAATTCTGAACAGGCTTTATTGCCTGTATTATTTGATTCAGCCTTTGTGTCGGCTTACCCCGTGAGGTGATCAGCTTTTCACCGTCAGCCGCAAAATGAGGTGCATCAGGGTATAGTGTCAAACGATTGTTTTTGCCGTCGTTCGTCCAGCCAAACGGGTAAAGTCGTATCACATCAGGCAACACTCCCTGCCATCGACCTGATGTGTCCAAAGCGCTTTTCTGATGGCTTCTCATCAACATACACAGAGAGGGAGTGCCGTCATCTGAACACGAAAACAGTATGGGGTAGTCTTGTGCGACTTGAGAAGCCTCGTCAGCATGTATTGGCAGATACAACAAACCAGCCGCAAAGCTATAGTTTTGGGTCGGCAGGAACTTCAGATGTTTGTGTCGCTCCAGCGACAGGACTTCTGCCCGTGCAGCGTTGCGCTGGATTGCTTTTGGCGTATTCAATGTCTGCTCTCTCTGCTTCAATGACTACACTGTTCAACTTGTCAAGTTTACAGATAGCCATTAAGCGAGTCCAGCGCACATAAAAACCCCAAGCTGCTGCTAAGACATACAGCTTATATCAGTTAGCAAAAACCGGATGCCATCACAGCATCCGGTTTTTATACACTAACCACCCGATATCGAGTGGCAGGACAGGCAATCAGACTTCCAGGAAGTCCAGAATACCTTCGGCGGCCTTGCGGCCTTCATCAATCGCGGTCACGACCAGGTCAGAACCTCGCACCATGTCACCACCGGCGAACACCTTGGCATTGCTGGTCTGGAATGCGAAGCGACCCACTTCCTGCGGCTGAGCCACTGTTTTGATACGACCGTCTTCGTGCAGATCAATACTGAAGTCCGCAAACCAGGGCGCCGGGCTCGGACGGAAACCGAAGGCAACCAGCACAGCATCAGCAGGCAGGACTTCTTCAGAGCCCGGTACCACTTCAGCGCGGCGACGACCGTTTTCGTCAGGCTCACCCATCTGGGTTGCCACAACTTTAACGCCTACAACCTTGCCGTTTTCGCCCACGACTTCAACCGGCTGACGGTTGAACAGGAACTTGACGCCCTCTTCGCGCGCATTTTCCACTTCGCGCTTGGAGCCCGGCATGTTCTCTTCGTCACGACGGTAGGCGCAGATGACCGATTCGGCACCCTGGCGGATAGAGGTACGGTTACAGTCCATGGCGGTATCACCACCACCCAGCACAACCACTTTCTGACCCTTGACGCTAATGTATTCAGACGGGTCCTGCTCATAGCCAAGGCAGTGATTCACATTGGAGATCAGGAACGGCAGCGCGTCATGCACACCGTCCAGATCCTCACCGGGGAAACCGCCTTTCATGTAGGTGTAGGTGCCCATACCCATGAAAACAGCGTCGTACTCATCCATCAGCTGCTGCATGGTCACGTCCTTCCCTACCTCGGTGTTGAGGCGGAACTCGACACCCATCTCTTCAAAGATCTGGCGGCGACGGCTCATGACACTTTTTTCCAGCTTGAACTCTGGAATGCCGAAGGTCAGCAGGCCGCCAATCTCGGGGTAGCGGTCAAACACGACCGGCTTAACGCCGTTACGGACCAGAACGTCGGCACAGCCAATACCGGCAGGGCCTGCACCGATCACGGCAACCTTCTTGTCGGTCCACTCGACATTGGACATGTCAGGTTTCCAGCCCATGGCGAAGGCGGTATCGGTGATGTATTTTTCTACCGAGCCGATTGTGACGGCACCAAAGCCGTCATTCAGCGTACAGGCACCTTCACACAGGCGGTCCTGCGGACATACACGACCACACACTTCCGGCAGCGAGTTGGTCTGATGACTCAACTCTACCGCTTCCATGATGTTCCCCTCGGTCACCAGCTTCAGCCAGTTGGGGATAAAGTTGTGCACCGGGCACTTCCATTCACAATAGGGGTTGCCACACTCCAGGCAGCGGTGCGCCTGGGAAGAGGCATCCTTGGGCTGGAACGGTTCATAAATCTCGGCAAACTGCTGTTTGCGAATACCGGCCGGCACTTTTTCCGGCCCCTGACGGCCAACGTCAATAAACTGAAAATCGTTCTTCAGACGGTCAGTCATTTTACCACCTCGTCCGATACCCGCCGCAGGGGCAGGTACCGCAGTTAGTCTTTCTCTGTGCTTACTCGGGACGCACACGCACTGTGTTCAGGAGATCATTCAGACTTGCAGCCTTGGGCTTGATCAGCCAGAACTTGCCGCAATAGTCATAGAAGTTATCCAGAATCTCCTGACCCCAGGCACTGCCGGTTTCGGCCGTGAACTCCTCAATCACCGAGCGCAGGTGGTTCTTGTAGGACTCCATCTGCTCGGTCGCAATGCGGTGGATATCCACCAGTTCATGGTTGTACTTGTCGACAAAGGTGTTATCGCGGTCCAGTACATACGCAAAGCCACCGGTCATACCGGCACCGAAGTTGTAACCGGTCTCGCCCAGTACTGTCACCATTCCCCCGGTCATGTACTCACAGCAGTGATCACCGGCACCTTCAATGACGGCATGGCAACCGGAGTTACGTACCCCGAAGCGCTCACCGGCACGGCCGGCCGCAAACAGCTTGCCGCCCGTTGCACCATAGAGACAGGTGTTGCCGAGAATGGCGGTATCCTGGGACTTGAACGTTGCTTCAGCAAACGGACGTACCACCACCTTGCCACCGGCCATGCCCTTGCCGACATAGTCGTTGGCATCGCCTTCCAGCAGCAGATGCTGGCCACCAGCGTTCCAGACGCCGAAGGACTGGCCGGCATGACCACGGAAGCGGAACACGACCGGCTTGTCTTCCATACCCAGATTGCTGTGATGACGCGCAATCAAACCAGATGTGCGCGCACCAACGGAGCGATCACAGTTGGTAATTTCAAGCTCCCATTCGCCACCGGACTTGCTCTCGATCGCGGCCTGCGCCAACTCCAGCATGCGGGTATTCAGGCTACCCGGATCGTAAGGCTCGTTACGCGCCTGCTGGCAGGTATGCGGATACTCTGCCGGTACACCGGCCGTGCCGATGATAGGTTCCAGATCCAGATGATTCTGCTTGTCGGTTACACCCGGCAGAATTTCCAGCAGGTCAACACGGCCGATCAGTTCGTCAAAGCTGCGTACGCCAATCTGAGCCATCAGCTGACGGGTCTCTTCCGCCACAAAGCGGAAGAAGTTTTTCACCATTTCAACGGTACCGCGGAAATGCTCATCACGCAGATCCTTACGCTGAGTGGCAACACCTGTCGCACAGTTGTTCAGGTGGCAGATACGCAGGTATTTGCAGCCCAGTGCAACCATCGGCATGGTACCGAAGCCGAAGCTCTCCGCACCCAAAATGGCTGCCTTGATCACGTCCAGACCGGTTTTCAGACCACCGTCTGTCTGCAGGCGAATCTTGCCACGCAGGTGGTTGGCACGCAGTGCCTGATGCGCATCGGCCAGACCCAGCTCCCAGGGGGAGCCCGCATAGTGGATGGAGGTCAGCGGAGATGCCGCCGTACCGCCGTCATAACCGGAGATGGTGATCAGATCCGCATAGGCCTTGGCCACACCGCAGGCGATGGTGCCAACACCCGGACGGGAGACCAGCTTGACGGAAACCAGCCCTTCCGGGTTGATCTGCTTCAGATCGAAGATCAGCTGTGCCAGGTCCTCGATCGAGTAGATATCATGGTGCGGAGGCGGTGAAATCAGCGTCACACCCGGCACGGAGTAGCGCAGGCGCGCGATCAAGGCATTCACCTTGCCGCCCGGCAGCTGGCCACCTTCACCCGGTTTGGCACCCTGGGCCACCTTGATCTGCATGACATCAGCGCTCATCAGATACTCCGGTGTAACACCGAAACGACCGGATGCAACCTGCTTGATCTTGGAGCGCTTGTTGGTGCCATGGCGGGCAGGGTCTTCACCACCTTCACCGGAGTTGGAGCGACCGCCCAGCTCGTTCATTGCCACCGCCAGCGCTTCATGCGCTTCCGGCGACAGCGCGCCGAGAGACATGGCGGCGCTGTCAAAGCGCGGGAAAATGTTTTCGATCGGCTCAACCTGATCCAGCGGGATGGGTTTCAGGCCTTTCTTCAGGCCCAACAGGTCACGCAGGGTCGCAACACCACGCTGATTCACCAGCTCGGCGTAACGCGCATAAGCATGTTTGTCACCGGTGGTAACCGCTTCATGAATGGTTTTGACCACATCCGGGTTGTAGGCATGGTACTCAGCGCCATGCACATACTTGAGCAGACCACCCTGCTGAATCGGCTTGCGTGCACTCCAGGCCTCCTGCGCCAACAGCGCCTGCTCCTGCTGGAAGTGCGTAAAGCGGGCGCCTTCGATACGGCTGCACACACCACGGAAGCAGAGATCGACCACTTCACTGGACAGGCCAACGGCTTCAAACAGCTGAGCGCCACGGTAGGAAGCAATGGTGGAGATACCCATCTTGGACAGGATCTTCAACAGGCCCTTGTTAATGCCCTTGCGGTAGTTCTCGTGCGCCTGCAGTGGCTCCAGCGGCAGCTCACCGGTGCGGCAGAGATCGTTCAGCACGCGGTAGGCCAGGTACGGATATACCGCCGTTGCACCGAAGCCGAACAGCACGGCAAAGTGATGCGGGTCGCGTGCGGTACCGGTCTCAACAATCAGGTTGGTTTCGCAACGCAGGCCTTTTTCAACCAGATGGTGATGCACGGCACCGGTTGCCATGGCGGCATGGATCGGCAGTTTGCCGCGCTGCAGATAGGCATCGGTCAGCACCAGCAGTGTCACACCGTTGCGAGCAGCATCTTCGGCCTTGGCACACAGGTCACGCAGCGCCTGTTCCAGCCCGATCTCAGGGTCATACTGCAGATCCAGGTCAAGCGAGTCGAAGCCATCCAGCTTGCATTTGCGCATGAACTGGAACTTGCTCGCCGACAGCACCGGGGTCGTCAAAATCAGGCGACGCGCATGCTCAGGCGTTTCTTCGAACACGTTCTGCTCGGCACCTATACAGGTTTCCAGCGACATCACGATCGCCTCACGCAGAGGGTCGATCGGCGGGTTGGTTACCTGAGCAAACTGCTGACGGAAGTAGTCATAGGGTGAACGAATACGGCTGGACAGCACTGCCATCGGCTTGTCGTCGCCCATGGAGCCAACTGCTTCCATCCCGGTCTCACCCAGTGGGCGCAGGATCTGGTCACGCTCTTCAAAGGTGACCTGATACATCTTCATATGCTGCTTGGTTTCTTCCGGCGACATTTCGCGGAACGATTGCGACTCCTCCTGGAAGCTCATGGTCTGTTCCAGGCGAATCGCATTGTCCTTCAGCCACTGCTTGTAGGGCTGCCCGGACTTCAGCTTGTTGTCCACATCCTTGGTGTGCAGCACTTCACCGGTCTGGGTATCAATTGACAGGATCTGACCCGGCCCGACACGGCCCTGTGCCACAATATCTTCCGGCTTGTAGTCGAACACACCGATTTCAGATGCCGTGCAGATGTAGCCATCGCGGGTCATAACCCAGCGTGACGGACGCAGACCGTTACGATCCAGCATGCACACCGCATAGCGACCATCGGTCATGACCATACCGGCCGGACCATCCCAGGGCTCCATGTGCATGGAGTGGAAGTCATAGAAGGCACGCAGGTCGGAGTCCATGGTTTCAACATTCTGCCAGGCTGGCGGAACGATCATGCGCACGGCACGGTACAGATCCATACCCCCTACCAGCAAGAACTCCAGCATATTATCCATACTGGACGAGTCGGAGCCTGTGGTATTGACGATCGGCTGCAGCTCTTCAATATTCGGCAGCATTTCGGTCGAGAACTTGGTACGGCGCGCACGGGCCCAGTTACGGTTGCCATCAATGGTATTGATTTCACCGTTGTGTGCCAGGAACCGGAACGGCTGTGCCAGCGGCCAGCGTGGTGCGGTGTTGGTTGAGAAACGCTGGTGGTAAGTACAGATAGCCGTTTCGAGGCGCGGGTCGTTCAAGTCCTGATAGAACACCGGCAGGTCGACCGGCATCATCAGCCCTTTATAGGAAAGCACCTTGTCAGACAGGCTGCAGATGTAAAAATCGGGATCATCGGAAAGCGCGATTTCAGCCTTGCGACGTGCAGTAAAAAGACTGATTGCGAATTCACGCGGGCTTTTGCCGTTGGGATGAATAAAAATTTGTTCGATCTGGGGAAGGGTATCTTTAGCGATAGGACCAAGACAGCTGTCATTGGTGGGGACTTGTCTCCAGCTCAACACTTGCAACCCTTCGGCCTGCAGCGCTGAGCCAAGTTGCTCGCGGGCTACAGACGCCTGCTGCGCCTCAGGAGACAGAAAGACCATCCCCACTGCATAGTGTTCGCCCAGCTCGACGCCCAGCTCTTCGGCAGCAACGGTTCGCAGGAAACCGTCCGGTTTCTGCATCAGCAATCCACAGCCGTCCCCGGTCTTGCCATCAGCAGCAATACCTCCGCGGTGTGTCATGCACGCCAGTGCCTGGATCGCCTTGTCCAACAGATCATGGCTGGCCTGACCCTGCATATGGGCCATCAGGCCGAAACCACAGTTATCCTTGAACTCCCCGTGGCGATAAAGACCTTTATTCATACGCCGACCTCGCTAAAACTCTTTTAAATCAAGAAGTTATCTAACTTCCTTTCTCCCGCTGATCAAATTGTGGGCAAAAAGGGGAAGCAATTCTACCTATGGAAGAGGTCGGACTCAAGAAAATTGTTGCCAATATTGCACCATGATAGTGCAAAACAGCAAAAATAGTTGCATTATGCGCCCTATATTAGGGCACATATAATTACAGCCAGGATACCCCCTTGCTGCAGAATTACTTTTTGCGGATATCCGCCTTTACCCCGGCAATCGAGCGTGCCCAAGGGCGGAGTTTACGCAGGGATTCGGGCAAACCTGCCACTGCGTTGGTTGCCGCCGCCCGGTCAGCGTACTGACCATACACAACCACATGCCAGGGGGCACCCTTGAAAATAGTCTGGAAATAATAGAACCGCTGTGGCTGCTCTTGCGCCTGAATAAAGTCTCTGACGCTGGTTTCTGAACGCGCACCCATGACCTGAAGGGTGTAGCCCTGCTCCGGCCAGCCAAGCAGTTCTTCTTCTCTCAACCATTGCTGGGCCACACCACCTGTTTCGGCCACGATTTGTGGTTTTGGCTCTGGCTTGGGTTCCGGTTTTGGTTCTGGTTTTGGCTCTGGCTTGGGTTCCGGTTTTGGATCTGGCTTGGGCTCCGGTTTTGGCTCTGGCCTGGGCTCCGTCAGAGCCGGGGGCTCGGATACAGCCGATCCATCCGAGACAACACTTACATCAGTTCCACCTTGTTCTGCATCGATTGCCGCAACTTGGCTTTCAGGGCCAACTGCTGTAACTGATTCAGTGTTTTCTGATGCTCGATCTGGCGCAGCGGGTGACGGGTACTCCTGAGCATTCTCAAGTCGCGGCTGAGGCTCCGGCCTTACAGGCAGGGGAAGCGTAATTCTCTCCGCCACCACTGGAGTACTATCCTCATCAGGAAGGTACTGCCAGACAGCGACACCAAACACCAGTAGAAGCACCAGAATGGCCGCACTGATATGCCTGGGCGGCAGAAGCAGCCGGTTGTTGCTGCCTGGAGACTTCAAACGGCCGCTACGCAGCAGCTCAATTACCTGCTCACGCAACCTCCCGGGGTACCCTTGCGAGCGCTCAATCAGCGCTGCAAACTGTCGCTTCCCCAGATCAGTGCCGTCATCAGGTAACAGGGACTCGACAAAATCAGCCGACTCATCCGGGGTGAACGGTTCAAGCCTTTCCACATGCAGGTGGCTTTCCAGCTGTTCAGCCAACCCGAGCCCCCGAAAACGCTCTTCAAACTCTGTAGTACCGGTCAGCAGAACTCGCGGCGGAACCCCTTTTTCAAAGGTAGCAAAGTTCACCAGCAGCTCAAGAGCGTTATTGGTCAGAAAATCGGCATCATCTATCAACAGGATCAACGCCAAACCATCTTCACGCAGTTGGCGCGCCAACACATGCATCTGTTTCAGGCGCTGTCGATTATCAGCTGCAGATTCAAAGTCGAGAGCACCCGTCAACTGTTGCAGCAGACTGGTCACATCAGTTGTTTCATCAAGCTGCAGCCTGACGGCACGCCCCAAAGTCCTGTTATCATCAGGCACAAGCTGTTCAAGCAAGGCTGATTTACCAACACCGTTTTCACCAATAATCAACATGACAAAATCGGAGAAGCGCACCAGGTGTTGCAGCTTATCCCTCTGCTGCAGGCGAGATTCCGGTTCATAGTAATGGGTCGGGATACTCATGACGTCCTGTCCTGTTATCCGATCCGCCCCAGTGACTGGCCACAGATCAGAGTTTGTTCAAGTTTGTTCGCAGCAAAGTCAGCCGTTACGACACCCTGTCCAAGCTGCTGCAACAGAACAAGACGCAAGTTTCCATCAATCACCTTTTTGTCCACCGCCATCAGCTCTATAAATCGCTCACAGCTCATCGTTTCGGGTGGTGCGACAGGCAACCCTGCCGCTATCAGAAGGCGTTCGACACGGGCAAGCTCTGCTTCGCCTATCCAACCCTCTCGGGCTGAAAGGTTGGCGGCCATCAGCATCCCGGCCCCAACCGCTTCACCGTGTAACCAATTACCGTACCCTTGGTCGGTTTCGATGGCATGGCCGAAGGTGTGCCCGAGATTCAGCAGCGCCCTGATACCTGACTCTCGCTCATCCTGCGCTACAATCTCAGCCTTGATTTCACATGAGCGATAGATGGCGTACGCGAGCGCTTCAGGATCACGTGCTCGCAGCGCCGGCATGGCGGACTCCAACCAATCGAGAAATTTGGCATCATGAATCAAACCGTACTTGATCACTTCCGCCAGACCGGCAGACAGTTCACGCTCCGGTAGACTGCCAAGTACATCTGTCGCCGCCAATACAGCCTGAGGCTGATGAAAAGCTCCGATCATGTTCTTGCCAAGTGGATGATTTACGCCTGTCTTGCCACCAACAGACGAGTCGACCTGCGACAGCAATGTCGTAGGCACCTGGATAAAATTCACGCCTCGCTGGTAACTCGCCGCCGCAAAACCGGTCATATCACCCACAACACCACCGCCCAACGCAACCAGCGTAGTTGTTCGGTTATGCCGTTTTTCGAGCAACGCATCAAAGATTAGATTGACATGCTGCAGATCCTTGTATGCTTCACCATCCGGCAGGATTACGCTATCCACCTGTTTACCCGGAAACTGCTGCAACAGCGCGTCAAGATAGAGCGGAGCAACAGTCTCATTGCTGACCACCATCACCTGGCGGCCGTTGACATACGGTAGCAGCAGGTTTTGCTGCAACAGACCCTGGCCGATAAAAATGGGATAACTGCGGACGCCAAGATCGACCGTCAATGTCTGCATGAGAACAGTCTCCGGAAACAGAGTGAATCAGATTTTTTTCAGCGGCTGCTGTCGCTTCAGGAAACGAATAATATCATTTACCACGCCACGTGGGTGACGTCGATCAGTACGAATCAATAGATCGCAGCAGTCCCTGTAAAGCGGGTCACGCTGTTCAATCAGTTGCTCCAGTACAGCTCGCGGGTTTTCTGTCTGCAAAAGAGGACGATTGCGGTCTTTTGCAGTACGCTCCAGTTGCTGCTCAATTGATGTCTGCAAGTAAACGACAGTACCTCTGCCTTGCAGGTTCCGTCGGTTAGCCTCACGCAAGACAGCACCACCACCGGTTGCCAGAATGATGTCATCTAACTGGGTCAGTTCATCAATGGCAGTTTCTTCACGTTGACGAAAGCCCTCTTCGCCTTCGACATCGAAAATCCACGGGATATTGGTTCCGGAGCGCGTCTCTATTTCACGGTCAGAATCGTGAAATTCCAACCCAAGCTCTTGAGAAAGCAAACGCCCTATGGTGCTTTTGCCAGCACCCATAGGGCCAATAAGGAAAACGTTCAAATTTTTACAACTCTGTTCTTATCGTCTGAGCGACTCTCGGATCATCTCGGGAGTAATAAAGATCAAGAGTTCGCGCTTTTCAGCATTGTTCGAGCGGGTTTTGAATAGATTACCAATGACTGGAATATCACCCAGCACTGGGGTCTTCGAAACATTGTTTCTTGATTCAGTCTCAAGAATACCTCCGAGCACCAGTGTTTCGCCATCGCCAACAACAACTGTGGTAGACAGCTCCTGCTTGTTGATGATGATGTTATCAAACAAAGTGCCACCTAAAGAGTCCTTATTAATCAGAATATCCATGGAGATTTTCCCACCAGGAATAATTTGAGGGGTAACTTCCAATTTAAGCACAACATCCTTGTACTCAATCGAAACAGTGCCATCCTCTGTTTTCTGAACAGGAACCTCTTGACCCGCCTGAATGATGGCTGTTTTGCCATTCGTTGTCAGCACTTTCGGCTGAGACAGGATATCAACCTTATTGTCAGTCTGAAGAGCGGACAACTCTGCCGACAACAGTAATGAATTGTTAATAAACCCAATAGCTATCGAAGATTGCGGTGTCACCCCCATATCTACCATCAGATTACCAGGAATAGTATCTGTCGAGTCGACAAAAGGTGTTGAAGGTGCGTTTGGTGACCCACCTATCTTCCACTGATGGTTATCACCGCCGCCGACAACACCAGCCCCCCACCGGATACCCAACTCCTTGGTATTGTTCACCTCTGCTGTTACGAGCCTCGCTTGTACCATAATTTGCTCAATTTCAACATCAAACCGCTTAATGGTACGCCTTATTTGCTCCATCTGCTTCGCAGTGTCGCGGATCATCAGAAGACTGGTTTCATCATCTGCAACAACGAACCCCCTTTCAGATATCAGTTGCGCTTCTGTTAAACGCTCCCGAATTTCAGAGGCCTTGCGATAGTCGATCTGGATAAAATCAGTCACTAAGGGTGCGAGTTCTTTCTCCTGCTGCTGGCTCTGCATTTCCAACGCTTCACGCTCAGAAATCTCAGACGCAGTACCCACAAGCAATACATTACCTGCCTCACGCTTATCCAAACCTTTGGTTTTCAGCACAATATCCAGCGCCTGATCCCAAGGCACGTTTTTCAAACGCAGCGTGATACTTCCTTGAACATTATCGCTGACCACCAGGTTCTTCTCGGCGACTTCGGCAATGATCTGAAGCACCGTGCGAACTTCAACATTTTGGAAGTTCAGGTCGATTTTCTCGCCGGTATAGGGGAACAAATTTCGCTGCTCATCCTGCTCCTGACGGGTAAGAGGCTTGAAATCCACAACCAGCTGGTTACCACTCTGATATGCCATATAATCATAGGGCTCAGCCGAAGGCTTGATCAGGATAGTGGCATTTTCGCCCTTCACCATCGAGTCGATGAACAACACTGGTGTAGCAAAGTCCTGTACATCCAGGCGCTGCTCAAGTGCATCAGACAGCCCTGCACCCAGCAGATTTATAACGACATTATTACCCTCTTCAACGATATCAAGGCCAGACTGAGAGTCTGTTAAATCAATAGTCACTCGACCACGATTGCCATCGATGCGCTGAAAGTCGATGCCCCGGACTCGGGTGCGATCATCTGCTGCTGCCGGCATGCGGGCCCCTTCATGCGGCACAGCTGCTGGCGCTGCAGTAATTACTGGCGCACTGGTTCCGCGTACGATATCTGCACTCTGACCACCCAGTTCAATAAACAGACTGTTGTTTTCGGTATAGGTTTTGTAGCTGGCAGAACCCGTCAGGTTGGTAACGATGCGCAGGCGCCCGTTGGCTTCTGCAAAGTGCAGGCTGTCAACATCACCTGATTTGACAGAGAGCATCTTGCGTGCCATTTCATTACGTGCGCCCCAGAAGTCCATCACTAGCCGTGGAGGGCTCTCGATCATGTAGGCCTTGGGTACCGGTGGCGGAACATCAAAATCGAGCCGTACTTCTACCTTTTTACCGGGCAGAGAGACGAAGGAGGCACTCTTCAGTGCTGCATCCTGGGCCTCTGCCGTACGCCCAATGAGGGCCAGCGCCAGCACACTCAGCAGGAGCCAGAAACAAGCCTGGCGTCCGGTCTGCATCCGGTGGTTTTCGGTCCGTCTGTATGTATTCACGGTCTGCATCCTTATCAATCCTGCTCTTCAATATTCAGAGTACGGGGACGTTTCATCCAACCGCCTCGTCCGTTGGAGATAATTTCTACAAGTTCCAGCCTGCGCTCGCCAACCGAGACAATTTCACCATAGTCATTGCCTAGGTAGTTGCCAGTTGTAACCCGATGCACCTCATTGTTAGGGTCCTTGATCAATGCCCACAAGACTTCGCTCCTCGGAACGGTGATAGTACCTACCATCGTCAGCTTATCCACAGAGAAGCCTTCCAGGTACTCCTTGGGCCGTTCGGCATCAGGAGCAAGGTTATCTTCCGCCGTAAAGTCTCGTTCAGAGCCATCGTTTCGAATCAGTGGCCTGAAGGGGTCCCGAAGACTTGCCCCCTCATACACAAAGCTTTCATAGGGCTTGAATGTTGGAAGAGGTTCGACCTTGCCACTGGGGTTCGCTCGCTGCTCCTGGGTGTAACGCTCCAAGTCTTCGGTGTCATCCACCCAAATACAGCCTGACAAAGGCAACAACAGCAACAGGGTCAGCCCAAGACGCACTACCTGTCCTTCCTTATTTCGTATCATCATAGCGGTATGTCTTCGCGCTGATTTCCATGGTCAAACCGTTATCTCCGCCGGGTTTGAGCGAAAAGTCGTGCAGTGTGACAATACGTTTGATCGCAGCCACACCGCTGACAAATTCACCCATCTGGTGATAGTTGCCACGCACCAGAATGCGTATGGGCAACTCGACGTAGAACTGTTCGCGCTTCTCAGGCTGCAAGGCGATCAAGTCAAACTCCAGACCCGCTGAGCGCCCTATTTCAGTAATGTCTTCCAGCAGACCGGGTACCTCTTTGTCAGTCGGAAGCTGCTTCAGCAGCTCGGCGAACCGACTCTCCACATCCGCCATCTGTTTGCGCAAAGCATCAAGGCTGGCGACCTGAAAAGCCTTGCGCTGATATTCCTCTTTCAGCTCCTGCTCTTTGGTCATTTCACGCTCCACGGCAACGTGCTTATCCTTGATCAGTACGTAAATGCCAGCCCCCACAATAATGGCAAATACAAGAATGTAGACAATAGCCTTGATACCAACGGGCCAGTTACCCGCCTGATTGACATCAACATTATTGACATCAAAGCCTTGGAAGGCTTTTTTGAGACCGCTCATTTGCATCAGTTGGCCTCCTCTGCTTTCGGGCGGGTCATACCTGCCTTCATATTGAAGCGCTTCAGGCCTTCAGACTTGTCGACTCGGCTCAAGTCAGGTTCGCTGAACCAGATTGACCCATCCAAGCGTCGCATCAAGGAAGATACGTCATTGTTATCTTCAGCAAGGCCATCGATAGTAATAACCTCTCCTCGGCGCACAAGACTCTGGTAGTAGATGCCGTCTGGCAGCACCCGAACCATTTCATCGAAGTTTCGCACTATAACCGGGCGATTGCCCTGCAACTGCTGGATCGCATTGAGTCGCTCCAGAAGACGTTCACGCTTGGCACGAAGCTCTTGAATTTCCTTGATTTTCTGGTCCAGCTTGACGACTTCGGCACGGAGGTAATTGTTACGCACATCCTGCCGATCAGCTTGAAGGTCGTAGTAGTAACTGACGCCCAGCACGACAACCACACCGAGCAGCGCCGCACCGACCATATTGCCGATAAAACGCTTCTGCAGCTTTTCGTTGCGTTCTTCGCGCCAGGGTCTTAGGTTAATACGCGCCATACATAATCCCTGTGATCCCTAAATTTCGAAGCTTCGTTGAGCCAGCCCGCACGCCTTCAAGAGAGTTGGGGCATCCTTTTCCAGTCGGGCCGTATTGATCTTGGGTCCGATCTGCATGGTATCGAAAGGGTTGGCAACCCGTGTTGTCACACCGATCTCTTCTTCAATCATTTCGGACAACCCCTTCAGACCTGAAGTGCCACCAGCCAAGTAGAGCTTACTCAGCTGCCCCTGGGAACCGGAGGAATAATAAAACTGCAGCGCACGCGACACCTGTTGCACCACACTCTGACGGAACGGCAAAACCAGGATCTCCATGGTTTCGGCGTCGAGCTTTCCAGTACTGAGGAGCCTCTCAACTTCAGCCACTTCAATACCCTTATGCTGATGGACCATATTGGTCAGATCATTACCGCCGAACGCCTGCTCGCGGTTATAGATGATGCGATTGCCACGAAACACATTGAGCGTCAAAGTGGCTGCGCCTATATCAACCACTCCAACAACGGCATTCGCGTCTATTTCTGACTCAAGCAAAGGCAACGTGCGTTCAATAGCATAAGTGTCGATATCAACCACTGCACAGTTCAGACCTGAGCCGTTAATGGCATCTTCACGACTATCCACATCATCACGACGACAGGCCACGAGTAGTATTTCGTTCAGCCCAGGAGCCTTGTTAACTGGACCGAGCACTTCAAAGTCCAACGCAACCTCGTCCAGCGGGTAAGGAATGAACTGGTCTGCCTCAACCTGTACCTGATCCTCTAGGTCCAAGCCTGCAAATGCATTACTTATCTCAAGACGCTTGGTTATGACAGCGGAGGAAGGCACTGCAGTAACGGCGTGCGTCAATCTGACGCCACACGTCTTGAGGCCACGCTCAATTGCATCCGATACTGCCGAAGGGATCTCCACATTACCATCAACGACCGCCGTAGGTGGCAACGGCGCTATCGCATAGCCTTCAATCTGATATGACTGTCCATGTTTTGTGAGTGCTACCAACTTGACAGAAGAGGACCCGATATCCACTCCCACCCAGCCAGCAGACTTTTGCTTGAATAAGCTGAGCACGACATTTTCCTTATATCAATCAGGTGAAGTCCCGCAAACGCTAACAATGTAGCCTGATTCGGGCGCGATTTAAACTGTCGGTTTACTGTAGACCAGCTGGCATACACCTATATAATGACCCAGCTCTATTTTTTTACCGAATTTTTCTAAGGTTAGCATGCGAATTTTAAGCCGCTTGTTCAAATGGTTCCTCATCTTGTCGCTGATCGGCGTCCTTCTTGGCACCGCCGCACTTGCAGGAGTCTATTACTATTTCAGCCCGCAATTACCGGATGTGCAAACTTTACGCGACGTAAAGTTTCAAACGCCACTACGGATCTTCTCGGTCGACGACAAACTGATCGCCGAATTCGGCGAGAAAAAACGCGTACCGGTCAGCTACGAGCAGATCCCGACCGACTTCGTTCACGCATTACAGGCGGCTGAAGATGCACGGTTTTTCGAGCATTTCGGCATCGACATCAAGGGTTTGAGCCGGGCAGCCTTTCAGTTAGCCTCAACCGGTGCCATCCAGAGTGGCGGCTCGACCATCACCATGCAGGTGGCGAAAAACTTCTTCCTCACTCGCGAACAGACATTCAAACGCAAGTTTATCGAGATTCTACTGGCTCTGCAGATCGAAACCAAGCTCAGCAAGCAGGAAATCATGGCGCTCTATGTAAACCAGATTTATCTGGGGCACCGCGCCTACGGCATCGAAGCAGCCGCCAACACCTACTATGGATCGAGCATCGACCAGCTCAATTTGGCTCAGCTTGCCATGATTGCCGGTCTTCCCAAGGCTCCCTCCGCGTTCAACCCGATCACCAACTCTGCTCGTGCAACCACCCGACGCGACTGGATTCTGGGACGAATGCTTGAGCTGGGCTACATTGACAGCACACGACACGCCGAAGCCATCGCCTTTGTGGACAATGCACGCTACCACCGCAGCGATATCGAGCTTGATGCCCCCTATATTGCCGAGATGGTACGCCAGCAACTGTTTGAGCGGTATGGCGAAGCACTGTATACCGATGGCTACCGCGTCTGGACAACGGTGTACAGTCACCAGCAACAGGAAGCGACTGATGCTCTGCGACGGGGACTCCTCGCCTACACCGATCGTCACGGCTACCATGGTGCTGAAGCCAGCCTGGATCTAGACAGCCTCAGCAGTGAAGCTGACCAGCTCAACCAGCTGCGCCAATACCCCACCTTTGCTGGCCTGGAGCCAGCATTGGTCAAGTCCGTGACGAACAACTCCGCTCAACTGCTGCTGGGTAGCGGCGAGCCGGCCGAACTGAAATGGGACGGCATCAAATGGGCACGCCCTTTCCGCAGCGTACACTGGACCGGGCCGGCTCCCCAAAAGGCAACCGACGTACTTTCGGCAGGCGATATCATCCGCGTGATGCCCGATACCGACGGCACGTTGCGCCTGACCCAAATGCCGCAGGTTCAAGGCGCTCTGGTCGCCCTGAACCCTCAGGATGGCGCCATACGCTCACTGGTTGGCGGCTTCAGCTTCTATCACAACAAGTTCAATCGCGCGACTCAGGCCTACCGCCAGCCAGGCTCCAGCATCAAGCCCTTCTTGTATACCGCTGCGCTTGAGAACGGCTTCACACCCGCCTCCATCATCAATGATGCCCCTATCGTGTTTCACGATGTAAGCCTTGAAGGCAACTGGCGCCCTGAAAATGACAATGGCGAGTTCAACGGCCCCATGCGCCTGCGCGAAGCCCTGTACCGATCACGCAACCTGGTATCGATTCGCATCATGCGCGCACTGGGTATCGAACAGGCCCGTGAATACATGCTCAGGTTCGGCTTCGAGCCCGATAAACTGCCTGCCAACCTCTCACTCTCGCTTGGCAGCGCCAGCGCCACTCCATTGCAGATTGCACGCGGTTATGCTGCCATTGCCAATGGCGGCTATCTGGTAGAGCCCTATCTGATCGATAGAATCGAGAATGCCGAAGGCGAAGTGCTGGAGCAGGCCAATCCCGTAACGGTATGCCACAACTGTGATGCACCCAACATCGAAACCACAACTGCAACAGCGGTTTTGACCGATACCTCCGAGCCAATGCCTGCTGCAGCATCACAGGGCTCTACAAACGCACCCACACCTGTTGCACCTCGCGTCATCAGCGAGCGCAATGCATTTCTGATCTACGATGTGATGCGCGACGTAATTACACGTGGCACTGGCACGCGAGCTCGCGTCCTGGAACGCTCAGACCTGGCAGGCAAAACCGGTACTACCAATGAGCAAAAGGACACCTGGTTCAGCGGTTTTAGCCCCGACCTGGTAACAACAGTTTGGGTTGGCTTTGACCAGCCATCTCCTCTTGGGCGAGGCGAGTACGGCAGCAGTACTGCCCTGCCGATCTGGATCGACTATATGGAAGAGGCACTTGCCGGGCTGCCTGACCGCCCTCCCGCGGCACCCGAAGGCGTTGTACGCATCGCCATAGACCCGGCCAGCGGCCTGCGTGCCTGGCCCGGTCAGGACAATGCCATTGGCGAATACTTCCGCACCGAAGATGTTCCCTCAGAGACAGCCCGCAGCCCTGAGCAGCAGATGCAGGCACCACCGACCGAGGCCATCTTCGGCTATTAGAACAACGCCTGCATTGGACATAAAAAAACCGCCTACTGGCGGTTTTTTTATGTCCGTATTCAATCCGTGATCAGATGTCTTTCACGCTCTGAATCGGGTAGTGCGAGGGCATCGGCAGACGCGCAACACCTGTGTCGACAGCGGCTTGGGCAACCGCATTGGAGATTGCACCCAGCAGACGCGGGTCAGTCGCCTTCGGCAGGATATACTCACGACCGAATTCCATCTCCATAAGGTTGTAGGCATTCAGCACTTCCTGCGGAACCGGCTGCTTGGCCAGATCAGCCAGCGCACGCACGGCTGCCGCTTTCATCTCTTCGTTGATGGCGGTTGCACGAACGTCCAGCGCGCCACGGAAGATGAACGGGAAGCCCAGCACGTTGTTCACCTGGTTCGGGTAGTCGGAGCGACCGGTTGCCATGATCACATCAGAGCGAGTCGCGCGCGCCAGATCCGGCTTGATTTCAGGATCCGGGTTGGCACAGGCGAAGACGATCGGGTTATCCGCCATCTTCAGCAGGTTTTCCGGTGACAACAGGTCCGGACCAGACAGGCCTACAAATACGTCAGCGCCGGTGACGGCATCTTCCAGCGTGCGCTTGTCGGTCTCGGTCGCGAAAGCGGCCTTTTCAGGAGTAAGATCATCACGACCCGAGTGGATAACACCCTTACGGTCGATCATGTAGATATTTTCGACCTTGGCACCCATATTGATCAGCAGCTTCATGCAGGCACTGGCAGCAGCACCGGCACCCAGACACACGATCTGCGCATCCGCCAGTTTCTTGCCGGCCAGCTCCAGTGCGTTGATCATGCCGGCAGCGGTTACGATCGCTGTACCGTGCTGGTCATCGTGGAAAACCGGAATCTTGCAGCGCTCGATCAATACGCGTTCGATCTCGAAGCACTCTGGCGCCTTGATGTCTTCAAGGTTGATGCCACCGAAGGTTTCGGCAATGCGCGCAACAGTATCGATGAACGCCTGCGGGCTTTCTGCATCGACTTCGATATCGATGGAGTCAATACCGGCAAAACGCTTGAACAGCAGCGCCTTGCCTTCCATGACCGGTTTGGAAGCCAAAGGTCCCAGATCACCCAGCCCCAGAATGGCGGAACCGTTGGAAATAACAGCAACCAGGTTGCCTTTGGCGGTGTAACGGTAAGCCGCATCAGGGTCCTTCGCGATTTCACGCACAGGCTCGGCCACACCCGGAGAGTAGGCCAGAGAAAGGTCGCGGGAAGTCTCAGCGGAGGTGGTAAGCTCTACACTGATCTTACCCGGACGAGGGAACTCGTGGTAATCGAGGGCGGCTTGTTTAAAATCTTGAGACATGGTTGCTGTTTCCAACTAAGGTTGTAAATAGACGGTCTTGCATCATATATAAAAGCCATATAGACAACAACCGCACTTTAGGCGATGCAAATATAGACTTCAGTTGGCCTGAAGGTGCCGGTCTGCGGTAATTCTGAGCAGCCAGCGCTGCTGGCCATGACTCAGCCGATTCTGCCGCTGCAGGCGATCCTGTACCCAGCCACGCGCTTCGATCCGCTTGCCCACCTGCATTTGAGCATGGTCCATCCCAAGCGCTTCCGGCAAAAACAGGGCCAGGTGATCATCCAGATCGATGTAGTAACCGGCACGGGCTTGAGTGATTCGACTGATACGCCCACTGACCAGTGCAAAACCGGACTTATCAATTTCCATTGCAGCACGAGGCGCGCGCTGCCACACACCTTCAGATGCAATGCGTGCAGGCGTTTCTGCGCTGAAAAGACAATCGGCAAGACGGGTATTGGCACCCACAGCCAGAGCAAAGCCCAGCCCCTGCTGCAGCATTCTTTCCGCTATCAGCTCATCGCGCCAATACAGGTGTGCCAGCAACCGGCCATAGCGGTCCTGACGCTCAACCCCGGGCAGAATGTAGACCTGCTGACCCTTTACGCGCCGCTCAAGCCAACGACCCGCCTCACGCGCACCGGGCTGATCAGGGCGCCCGTCACGCCCGATTTCAGGTGTATCAATCCCGATCAGCCTCACCCGCTGCCCTGACTTCAGACGGACAGTATCTCCGTCATATACGTGCACGACTTCGGCATCAAAGCCACCCGGCAGCAGCGGGCATTGTGCCCAGGCCGCAGGAGACAACAGAAGCCAAAACGCGGATACAAAAAAGGCACCCACATGGAGTGCCTTTTTTGATGTGCGCTGGCGCAGTCGATTAAGACTTGAAGCCACGACCACCGAAACGCTTCTTGAAACGGTCAACACGGCCGCCGGAAGTCGCTTCCTTCTGCTTGCCGGTGTAGAACGGGTGGCACTGGCTGCACACGTCGACCAGCATGTCCTGACCCATGGTAGAGCGGGTGTTCATCACGTTGCCGCAAGAGCAGGTGATGGTAACTTCGTTGTATTCCGGATGGATACCAGCTTTCATCTTGAACCTCGATAAAATTGGCGTGCCGCCACCCGGTCGTATTCATTGACGCCAGGCACCGCACATTTAATAGTCAGCGCTCCAATAGCAGAGCACCGCGATGCTTACAGTTAAGGCGCGAAATTATACGCAGCCGACCCTCTGCGAGCAAGCCAATTCGCGCGCACCGTTCAACCATTCCCAGTAACGCTCAAAAGCCCTAGACTCGGGGCCACAGCATTGCCGACCGACACCCTTCACTGACAGGACCCCGATCTTGATCTACCGCGTCGCCATTCCAACGCCTCTGCACAGGCTGTTCGACTACCGACCGCCCCTGAATGAGACCTGCGCCCAGCCGGGCTGCCGAGTACGGGTCCCCTTTGGCCGGCGCGAGGCCATTGGCATTCTGGTTTCAATCGAGCACACCAGTGAGTTCCCCCTCGACAAGCTCAAACCGGTCAGCGAGGTTCTGGACCAGACGCCGGTATTCAGTGATGATCTGTTTGCGCTGGTGCGCTGGGCAGCCGGCTACTATCAACACCCTCTTGGCGATGCGCTGCAACAGGCCCTGCCGGTGCTGCTGCGCCAGGGCCAACCTGCACGTTTTGCGCACCAGACACTGTGGCACGCCGCACCCGATGCAACACTGGAGGCCATCACTGCGCGCGCGTTCCGCCAGCGAGAGCTGCTGCAACTGCTGCTGGAACACCCCGGTGGCATCAGCGCAGATGCTCTGCGTGCCGAGGGCGGTGATCCGGCACTGCTCAAATCGCTGCAGCAGAAGGGACTCGCACAATCATTTGAACATCACCCGGACCTGCCGCATGCTGACCTCACCGACGGGGTTATCCGTGAAGCGCCACTGACACTGCATGATGAGCAGGCACAGGCGGTTGAGGCCATTCGAGCGGCACAGGGTTTCAGCCCTCTGTTGCTTGAGGGCGTCACCGGATCAGGCAAGACCGAGGTCTATCTGCAGGCGATTCAATACTGCCTTGAGCGCGGCCAGCAGGCACTGGTACTGGTGCCGGAGATCGGCCTGACGCCACAGACCCTGTCCCGTTTCAAGGCACGTTTTCGGGTGCCTGTACTGGCACTGCACTCCGGCATGACCGACCGCCAGCGCCTGGATGCCTGGCTTTGGGCACGCGAAGGCAGCGCCCGCATTCTGATCGGTACGCGCTCAGCCATTTTCACGCCCCTGAGCCGTCCCGGCCTGATCATTGTGGACGAAGAGCATGACAGCTCGTTCAAGCAGCAGGACGGCTTTCGCTACCATGCCCGCGACCTGGCGATTTTCCGTGCCAACCAGCTCAAGATCCCCGTTGTACTGGGCAGCGCCACTCCGTCACTGGAAAGTCTGCAGAATGCACGCAGTGGTCGCTATCAGCATCTGCACCTGACCCGTCGCGCCGGCAATGCCACCCC
Organism: Marinobacterium sp. MBR-111; assembly: GCF_040547585.1. Lineage (NCBI taxonomy): Bacteria > Pseudomonadati > Pseudomonadota > Gammaproteobacteria > Oceanospirillales > Oceanospirillaceae > Marinobacterium > Marinobacterium sp. MBR-111. Next base: position 91,656 of record NZ_JBEPQA010000008.1, on the reverse strand, counting down.
TCCCGTATTCAAACTGCTGGACATTCGACAGCAGACGCTGGACGCTGGCCTCTCGGCAGCGCTGATCAGCCAGATCCGATCACATCTTGACCAGGGCACCCAGGTGTTGCTGTTCCTGAACCGACGCGGCTTTTCACCGGCGCTGATCTGTCATGACTGTGGCACTCCGGTCGACTGTACCCGCTGCGATGCGCGCATGACCCTGCACCGTCAGCCCCCTCACCTGCATTGCCATCACTGCGATCGTCAGACACCCATTCCACGCTCTTGTGCTCAGTGTGGCAGCAACCAGCTGCGACCCGCCGGCAGCGGCACCGAGAGGGTAGAAGACCGCTTGCAGGTACACTTTCCTGACATCCCCGTATTGCGGGTCGATCGCGACAGCACTCAGCGCAAGCACGCGCTGGAGCGAATCATGCAACAGGTACATCAGGGCGAGCCCTGTATTCTCGTGGGCACCCAGATGCTGGCCAAAGGGCATCATTTCCCCAAGGTAACGCTGGTAGCAGTGCTGGATGCGGATGCGGGTCTGTTCAGCGCGGACTTTCGTGGCATGGAAAAAACCGCCCAGTTAATTCTGCAGGTCGCCGGCCGTGCCGGTCGCGCCGATCACCCCGGTGAAGTAGTACTGCAAACCCTGCATGCAGAGCATCCCATGCTTAATACGTTGGTACACGCCGGCTATGAAGCCTTTGCCAGTGAGGAGTTGCGGCTGCGGCATGCCGGATACCTGCCACCCTTTTCCCATCACGCCCTGATCCGTGCCGAAGCCAACCGACAGGGGCTGGCCGAGAGCTTTCTGATCAGCCTGCGTGAACTTGCTCAACAGCAACAGCTGCTGCCCCAGGGCGTGCAGTGCATCGGCCCTTTTCCCGCGGTAATGGAAAAGCGTGCCGGCCTGTTCCGCGCCCAGATGCTGATGCAAAGCCCGCACCGTCCCGCACTGCAGCATGCGTTGCCACTGCTGACCGGGCTGATGCAGGCACACCCTGAGGCACGCAGGGTACGCTGGAGTATCGACGTTGATCCGATTGACAGCTACTGATTGGCAATTAACCACAGCGAGGCCGTATAATACTCGGTTTATTGCATCATTCTGATCTTCGAATCCAGCCAGAGTACCCCAATGAAAGAACAGATTGCCCAGTTGATCGAAACGGCACTTGCCTCCCTGATAGCTGACGGCACCCTGCCGGCCGATATCGCTCCGAGCATTCAGGTGGAGAACACCCGCGACAAGTCGCACGGTGACTTTGCCAGCAACATCGCCCTGACTCTGGCCAAACCCGCCCGACGCAACCCGCGAGAGCTGGCACAGCAGATCTGTGACGCACTGCCGACCTCCTCCAATGTCGAAAAAACCGAGATTGCAGGCCCGGGGTTCATCAACTTTTTTGTCAGCCAGGCGTCGATCTTCACCGTTGTGGGTGACATCCTTGCGCAGGGCGACGCGTTCGGTCGTGGCACTCCCGACTCAGGTCCGCGCATGCAGGTGGAGTTTGTATCCGCCAACCCAACCGGCCCGCTGCACGTAGGCCATGGGCGTGGCGCGGCCTACGGTGCCACCGTAGCCGATCTGCTGGAAGCGGCAGGTATCGAGGTTGAGCGCGAATACTATGTCAACGATGCCGGTCGCCAGATGAACATCCTCGCGGTCAGCATCTGGCTGCGCTATCTGGAACTGAACGATCAGGAACTGACTTTCCCCAGCAACGGCTATCAAGGCTTCTACATCCGCGATATCGCCCATGACCTGTTGAAAGCACATGGCGACCGCTTCAATGTCCCCGTTGCCGAGCTGTTCTTCGACATCGTTGCCGATGAACCTGCCGGTGGCGACAAGGAACTGCATATCGATGCCCTGATCGAGCGCGCCCAGCAGATGCTGGCTGATGACTACGATCGTGTCTTCAACGCCGGTCTTGACGCTATTCTGGGTGATATTCGTGAGGATCTGTCCGAATTCGGTGTTGATTATCAGGTCTGGTTCTCCGAGCGATCTCTGACCCACAGCGGCGATGTTGAGCGTGCACTGGAGCAACTGGAAGCGAGGGGCTATCTGTATGAGCAGGAGGGCAACCTCTGGTTCCGTTCCACTGACTTCGGAGACGACAAGGACCGCGTGGTCAAGCGTGCGAATGGTCAGACCACCTACTTTGCCTCCGACATCGCCTACCACATGAACAAGTTCGAGCGCGGCTTTGACCAGGTGGTAAACATCTGGGGTGCTGACCACCATGGTTACATCACTCGCGTAAAAGCGGCCATTCAGGCGCTGGGCTACGATCCCGAAAAGCTGGTGGTCAAACTGGTGCAATTCGCCATCCTCTACCGTGGCAGCGAGCGTGTACAGATGTCTACCCGCTCCGGCTCTTTCGTGACCCTGCGCGAGCTGCGCAATGAAGTGGGTAACGATGCCTGCCGCTTCTTCTATGTGACCCGCAAGGCCGATCAGCACATGGATTTCGATCTGGAGTTGGCCAAATCCGAGTCCAAGGACAACCCGGTGTACTACATTCAGTACGCTCACGCCCGTGTCTGCTCGGTACTACGCAAGCTGGAAAGAGAAGGCATGGCCTGGGACCAGGCCGCCGGCCTTGAAGCACTGGAGCGGCTGGAGAGTGAAACCGAGAAGGACCTGGTAATGCAGCTGGGCAAGTACCCGGAAACCCTGCAGCATGCCGCACTCAATTTCGAGCCGCATGTGCTGGCCAACTACCTGCGCGACCTGGCAGGTGATTTCCACACCTGGTACAACGGCCACAAGCTAATCATCGATGACACCGAGTTGCGTAACGCCCGCCTGACGCTGAGCGTTGCCGTACGTCAAGTGCTGGCCAACGGCCTGAAGCTGCTGGGTGTATCTGCACCGGAGCAGATGTAAGCATGGCGAAACAGGACTACGGCCAGAAACGTCGCAGCGGCAGCAGCGCCAGTCGCAAGCCGGCACGCCAGCCAGCACCGCGGCGTGCACCTCCTCCGCCACCACCCCGGCGACTACCCTTGGGCCTGACGCTGGTTACTCTGGCGGTGGTAGCCGGGCTGGCTTATCTGCTGTACTTCCTGCTGAATACGCCTCCGGACGCTGCCGCACCGGCAACAGAACCGGCCACCAAAGCGGTTCAGCCAGTACCTGCCAAACCGGCAGTCAAATCCGAGCCCGTGCCGGTGGTCGAGCCGAAGGAAAGCCGCTTCGAGTTTTACGAGAAGCTGCCCAAGGCAGAAATAGTGGCACCCAAGGTCGAGGCCTACAAGTCAACGCCCAAGGACGCCGTTATGGAGCACCGCTATCTGCTGCAGGCAGGATCCTTCCGCGACCCGGCCGATGCCGAAAGAATGCGGGCACGGCTGATCCTTGAAGGCCTGCCGGGTGTACGTACTGACCGCAGCGAAGGCAGCAACGGTACCTGGTATCGAGTACGCATCGGACCGTTTGATAACCGTACCGCCATGAACCAGGCCAGCAACCGACTTGGCAAGCTGAGCATCATCCCGATGGAAGTCCGGATCGACTGATCCGGGCTTCCCCCTTGAAATCCGCCCGCATGCATCCATATCTCTTTCAATTATCGGGCTGAAGGATTTTTTCTGTTATGACAACGATAGTATCAGTACGCCGTGGCGATCAGGTTGTGGTCGGCGGTGACGGTCAGGTCTCACTTGGCAATACCGTAATGAAAGGCACTGCACGCAAGGTCAACATGCTGGCCAAGCACAAGGTCATCACCGGCTTTGCCGGGGGCACTGCCGATGCCATCACCCTGCGCGACCTTTTTGAGCAGCAACTGGACAAACACCAGGGCAATATTGTCAACGCCGTGATTCATCTGGCGCGCGAATGGCGCTCCGACCGGGTTCTGCGTCGGCTAGAAGCTCTGATGCTGGTGGCCAATCACGAAAAAACCTACCTGATCTCCGGCAACGGTGACGTGATCGAACCGGAAGACGGCGTCATCGCCATCGGCTCCGGCGGCAACTATGCCCTCGCTGCCGCCCGTGCACTGGTGGACAACACCGATTTGAGTGCCCGTGAAATCGTGGAAAAAAGTCTGCATATTGCAGCCGGCATCTGTGTCTTTACCAATGACAACCTGACCATCGAAACCCTGGCCAACAGCCGCGAGGAGAAGTGAATATGTCCAACATGACCCCGCGCGAGATCGTGCATGAGCTTAACCGCCACATCATCGGTCAGGACGATGCCAAGCGCTCTGTCGCCATCGCGCTGCGCAACCGCTGGCGCCGCATGCAGCTGAATGAAGATCTTCGACCGGAAGTAACGCCAAAAAATATCCTGATGATCGGCCCCACCGGCGTGGGCAAGACTGAAATAGCCCGCCGCCTGGCCAAACTGGCAAACGCTCCGTTCATCAAGGTCGAAGCCACCAAGTTCACCGAAGTGGGCTACGTGGGCCGTGACGTGGAAACCATTGTGCGTGACCTGACCGAGATGGCCGTCAAGATGGTGCGCGAGCAGGCGATGGAACAGGTGCGCTTCCGTGCTGAGGAAGCCGCTGAAGAACGCATTCTGGACGCCCTGCTGCCGCCAGCCCGCCCGACCGGTTTCGGTGACGAACCGCAGCCGAGCAAGACCGACAGCGCCACTCGCCAGGTATTCCGCAAGAAACTGCGTGAAGGCCAGTTGGATGACAAAGAGATCGATGTCGAAGTGGCTCAGCCACAGGTGGGCGTCGAGATCATGGCACCTCCGGGCATGGAAGAGATGACCAGCCAGCTGCAAAACATGTTTTCCAACCTGGGGCAGGAGCGCAAAAAAAGCCGCCGACTGAAGGTCAAGGAAGCGTTCAAACTGCTCACCGACGAGGAAGCCGCAGCTCTGGTCAAGGAAGAAGAGACCAAGCAGAAAGCGGTCGAGATGGTGGAACAGAACGGTATCGTGTTCCTCGACGAGATCGACAAGGTATGCAAGCGCTCCGACAACGGCAGTGGTGACGTCTCACGCGAAGGGGTACAGCGCGACCTGTTGCCGCTAATCGAGGGCTGCACCGTCAGCACCAAATACGGCATGGTGAAAACCGACCATATTCTGTTTATCGCCTCCGGTGCCTTCCATCTGGCACGCCCGTCCGATCTGATCCCCGAGCTGCAGGGCCGCCTGCCGATTCGCGTCGAGCTGAATGCTCTGACACCCGAAGACTTCCGTCGCATTCTCACCGAACCCAAGGCCTCATTGACCGAGCAGTACAAGGCGCTGCTGGCCACAGAAGGGGTCAGTGTCGATTTCAGCGATGACGGCATCGCCCGCATTGCGGAGCTGGCGTTCCAGGTCAACGAGAAAACCGAGAATATCGGTGCGCGTCGTCTGCACACCATGATGGAACGACTGCTGGATGAGCTGTCCTACATGGCCTCCGACAAGTCGGGTGAAACCGTTCTGATCGATGCCGCGTATGTGGATGAGCAGCTTGGTGAACTCAGCCAGGATGAGGACCTGAGTCACTATATCCTTTGACAACCATCTGTAATGACACGACCGGGGCTGCTGAGCCCCGGTCTGCCGGAGCCCCACCATGATCGTACAGGTTCCCCTCCCCTCCGATATCCGCCTGCACCTGAAGTCACGCACCCTGGAGCTGGTCTATGCCGATGGTACTTTTGAACTCACGGCCGAGTTTTTGCGGGTACACTCACCCTCTGCCGAAGTGCGAGGTCACGGTATCGGCAACGGCGTACTGCAGACCGGCAAAAAACATGTGGGTATCAAAGGTGTTGAGCCCGCTGGCAACTATGCACTGAAAATCACGTTTGATGACGGTCATGACTCCGGGCTGTACACCTGGGAATATCTGCATGATCTGGCTCATAATCAGGCTGACTACTGGCAGCGCTATCTGGAGCAGCTCAAGGCTGCCGGCGCCTCCCGCGACAACGGCCTGATCGCACGCGGTTAAGTGGCAGCCAGCGGCGTGCGACAAACGCCGATACGCGGAGTAGAATGATCCCATCAGAGTAAACGTCGGACAGAACAGCATGTCAGAGCAGAAAGAGAACAAGACCACTCACTTCGGCTACCAGGATGTACCCGTTGAAGAGAAGGTAAAACGCGTGGCCGATGTATTTCACTCGGTTGCAGGCAAATATGACCTGATGAATGACCTGATGTCCGGCGGTGTTCATCGTCTATGGAAACGCATCACGATCGATCAGAGCGGTGTGCGCCGGGGCCATAAGGTGCTGGACATTGCCGGCGGCACCGGTGATTTGACGCGCAAGTTTGCCCGCATGGTCGGCCATGAGGGCAAGGTTGTACTGGCCGACATCAATGATTCCATGCTGAAGGTGGGCCGCGACAAGCTGCTGAATTCAGGCGTGGGCGGTAATGTGGAATATGTTCAGGCCAACGCCGAATGCCTGCCGTTTGATGACAACACCTTTGATGTCATCACCATCGCCTTTGGTCTGCGCAACGTGACCGATCAGAATGCGGCGATCGCCTCCATGCTTCGGGTCCTCAAACCCGGCGGCAAGCTGATGATTCTGGAGTTTTCCAAAACCAATAACCCGGCTTTTACCAAACTGTATGACTTTTACTCCTTCAACATCCTGCCGCAGATCGGCAAGGTGGTTGCAGGTGATGCCGACAGCTACCGCTACCTGGCCGAATCGATCCGCAAGCATCCAGATCAGGAAACGCTCAAGGGGATGATGGAGCAGGCCGGCTTCGTCAACTGTCGCTACCAGAACATGACCGGCGGCGTGGTCGCGCTGCATACCGGCATCAAGCCCTGAGCGGAGGTCTCTGCATGGTAACGGGGATGATCGGTGCAACCCTGCTGACACTGGCAGAAGAAAGTCTCAACCGGATTCTGGCTCAGGACCCGGTAACCCTGCAGCGACTTGCAACCCTGTCTGGCCGCGAAATCGCCGTTCATTGCACCGCTCCCGAATTTCAGGTCTATCTGCTCCCTCACGCACAGGGCATCGACCTGCTGGGGCAAAATGCCACGGCAGCCGATGTTACTCTGCACGGCTCGGCACTTAACCTGATGCGCCTGCCCTCGGCCGGCAATGCGGTTCTGTTCGGGCAGGGCGTTCGTATCGAGGGCGACAGCGGCCTGGCACACACACTGCAGCAAATTCTGGCCGATAGCCAAATCGATTGGGAAGCCTGGCTTGGAAATCTGATCGGCGATACGGCGGCACATCCGCTGGCACAATTGATGCGCAATACCGGTCAGCAGCTGCAGCGCACGGGCTCAGGCTTCATGCACAGCCTGGAAGAGTACCTGCACGAAGAAGCCCGATTGCTGCCCACACGAGTCGAGATCGAAATCGCACAGGACGAGGTTGATGCCCTGCGCGCCGCCACTGACCGACTGGACGCCCGTATCAGCCGACTTGAACGGCTGCGTGCCTCAGCCAAAGACTGACCCGCCTCGATGCCCTTCCCGAGACCCTTTGCATGAACAGGGCAATAGCCGGTAGTGATCGCCTTAGCGCACTGGATGCACTGCGCGGACTCGCTGCATTGGCCGTGGTGCTGTTCCACTACATCTACTGGTATGACCGTCTCTATGAGCATGACTTTACCCCCTGGGCACTGGTTGAAGCCGGTCGCTACGGGGTACATCTGTTCTTCATGCTCAGCGGTTTTGTCATATTCATGACCCTGGAGCGCACCCCGGCCCCACATCTGTTTGCCATGGCTAGGGCCTTTCGCCTGTTGCCAGCACTCTGGGCAGGCATAGCACTTACCTTTGCCAGCGTTCACTGGCTGGGGCCGGCAGACAGAGCAGTGGGACTCGGCACGGCACTGCTCAACACTACCCTGCTGCATGAGTACCTGGGCCTTGAACATGTAGACGGCGCCTACTGGAGCCTTGTGATCGAAGCCACCTTTTACGTCTGGATCGCACTGCTGCACTACGGGGTGCGTGACTGGAAGCGTATTCGTCCAGTGTTATGGGGATGGGTGCTGATCAGCTATGCAGCGGTACTGACATGGAAACAGATACCTGACAGCCTAGCGCTCATCCTCAAGGATTTGCTGTTCACTCGCTACGCTCCGCTGTTCATCAGCGGCATGCTGATCTACCGCTGGTACCGTCATGGCCGCCCAAACCTTGCTGAGCAGGCACTGCTGGCACTGGCGATAGGGCACAGCCTGCTCAGCTACAAGACACCATTCAACCTGGTTGTATTTGCCAGCTACGGCATTTTCATGCTGGCCGTAATCGGGCGGCTGGACTGGCTGTGTCGAGCTCCCCTGCTCTGGCTGGGACGCCTGTCCTACAGCCTGTATCTGGTGCACCAGAACATCGGCTACGGCATTATCTCTGCCGCCGACCGTGCAGGATTGCCCGGCTGGGTGGGAATTATACTGGCGCTGGTCGCGGCCGTTGGATTGGCCATGCTGATTAACCGGCTGATCGAACAACCGGCTCTCAGTTGGTTCAGAGGGCGATTCCGCCCCCATGCAGAAGCGGAAAGCACCGGAAGGGTTTAATTCAGAAGGGTTTGACCACAACGAAGATCAGAATTGGGATGAATATCAGCAGCGGCAGTTCATTATAAAGTCTGAAATACCGCCCGCTGCGTTTAAGCTCACCGCGCTGCATCTGTTTCAGATAGGCACGACACCAGAAGTGGTAACCGATCAGAAAACCGACAAACAGCAGTTTCGCGTGTAACCAGCCACCGCTCCAGCCATATCCCAGCCAAAGCCAAAGTCCCAGCGCCAGTGTAAACACGGCCATGATCGTCATGAAACCATAGAGCTTGCGCGCCATGATCTCCAGCCGGGATACATCCTGCCCGGCTTCACGCCCTTCAACGTAGTGCACGAAAATACGCGGCAGATAGAAAATACCGGCCATCCAGCTGGTCATTGCCAGTATATGAAGCATTTTGTACCAGAGCATGATGTCTCCTTGATTGATCCTGCCACTATCTGAACATGCGCCGCCGTACGGAACGTATCAGTGATTGTTGACCCGGGTATCGACCCGTAAAAGATCAACCAGTTCCACCCGCAGTTCGTCGCCCGGTCGTACCGGCCCAACCCCTGCCGGCGTACCGGTCAGCACCACATCGCCTGGCTGCAGCGTAAACCATTGGCTGATGTAGCTCAGCAGCTTCAGCACAGGAGTGAGCATCCGGGCGCTGTTACCATCCTGACGCACCTCACCGTTGACGCTTAAACGGATCTGCACATCGGTCAGATCACCGGCTGTCGCCGGCGACAGAAAGGCGGACAGTGGACAGGCGCCATCAAATGCCTTTGATTTCTCCCAGGGATGCCCTTTCTGTTTCAGCTGGTCCTGTACTTCACGCAGGGTCAGATCCAGCCCTACACCAATACCGGCAATGGCACGTTGGGCACGCTGTTCATCCGCCTGAGTCAGAGTTTCGCCAATCAGCACCGCCAGTTCAGTCTCGAAATGCACGGCGCCCAAACCGGCAGGAATATCGAAGGGCTCTTCCAACGGTACCAGCGAGGTGACCGGTTTGATAAACAGAATCGGCTCGGTCGGCACCGGGTTGTTCAGCTCTTTGGCATGGTCGGCATAGTTGCGTCCGACACACACCACCTTGCCTGTGGGTAACTCAATCAGGCTGGCATCGGCGTTGCGGTGTTGATAACTCATTTCGTCTGCTCCGGCTGGACATCTAACGCAATCTTAGCAGAATCACGCCCTGTCTCGACCGCCGACTTAAGTGATCGCAACCATATACTGAGCCCGAAGGTCAGCAACAGGATCAGCCATGAGCCCAGAATAACGCCTGGCCAGCCGAGCCACTCCCAGAACGGGTTCAGGTAAAAGCCACCAGCACTGGCGCCGCTGTAGTAAAACAGCAGATAGAGAGAAGAAGCACTGGCACGGGCACGTTGTGCATTCTGACTCACCCAGCTGCTGGCACTGGAGTGAGCAAAGAAAAAACCGAAACTATTGACCAGCAACCCCAGCACGATCATCAACAAGGAGTCGACCAGTGTCAGCAACGACCCCAGCATCAGGATCAGGGTACCCGCTGCCATACAGACCGGCTGCGACCAGCGCTGCCCAGCCCTGCCCGATATGGAAGAGCCGAACGTGCCGCTCAGGTAAGTCAGAAACAACATGCCCAGAAGGCTTGCCGGCAGGTTATAAGGCGCATCGGCCAGTACAAAGGTGATATAGCTGTACTGATTCACGAAGATGAAGAAGTTGAAGCCGCCAATCAGGTACGCCAGCAACAGCAGTGGGTTACGCAGATGCCCGCCCAGATCAGCCGCCATCTGGCGTGGCCGCAGCGGGCGCGGCTCAAAATGTTGCGACGGTGGCAGCAACAGGGCAAACAGCAGCAGACAGATGATGCTCAGCAGTGTCATGACCAGAAATGCTTCAGACCAGCCCAGCCAGTCACCCACAAAGCCACCTATCAGGCGGCCGCTAATCCCGCCAAGACTGTTGCCACCGATATAGAGCCCGACTGCCAGCAACATCGCCTTGCGGCTGAACTCATCTCCCATCCATGCAATGGCGATAGCCGGCAGGCCTGCCAGCAGTATCCCCTGCACTGCACGCAACACCAGCATGCTGGTGTAATCTTTGGTAAACGACAGCAGCAGTGTCAGCAGCGTTGCGCCACTCATGGTTAACAGCATGATCCAGCGACGTCCCAGAGCATCCGATAACGGCCCCCAGAACAGCAATGACAGCCCCAGCGTCAAAGTGGTGACGGTAAAGGTCCATCCCGCCGCCAAAGGTGACACATCAAATGCCTGCGCCAGCATCGGCAGCAGCGGCTGGGTCACATAGACATTGGCAAAAATCATGAACGACCCCAAACAGAGCGCCAGTGTGGCACGCCAGAACAGGGGATTGCCGGACTCGATCATGCAGTACTCCAGATGGTAAAAACTGGTGTCACCCTAACAGCCGGGATATGATCAATAAAATATATAGTTATTATCCAATACATAAGAAACTCTTATATGGATGTCCGCAGTCTACGTTACTTCATGACCGTGGCTGAACTGGGCGGCTTCAGTGCTGCTGCCGAGCAGCTGCATGTCGCTCAACCCGCCGTCAGCATGGCGATTCGCAAGCTGGAACAGTCGCTGCAACTGCAGCTGTTTCATCGCAATGAACGCCGTGTCAGCCTCACCGATGAAGGTCAGGTGCTGCTGCGTCATGCCCGAGCCATTCTGCAGGCGGTACGGGATGCCGAGCGCGAGATGCATGAGCTGCATGCGCTGGAACGCGGTGAAGTGCGCGTCGGTGTGCCCGGTATGTTGGGGTCCTATTACTTCCCGCCCATTTTGATGGCTTTTCGCCATCGTTACCCACAGCTGCGGCTGGAAGTGGTTGAAGCCGGAACGCGGCAGCTGCAGCAGATGATTCATCGCGGCGAGATCGATATGGGCGTCATCGTGGCGGATACGCCGCCGGATGATCTGGAAACCCACAGTTTCTTCCAGGCCCAGATGATGGCCATCATGCCGACGGATCACCCATTGGCCACGCGTAACAACATCAGCTATGACGCCTTTTTCACTGAGGAGCTGGTCCTGTTCAAGGAAGGATACTTTCACCGTGAAGTGATCGACCGGCTCAGCGCCGAAGCCGGCGTCAGCCCCCATATCGGTTTTGAAACCAACCTGATTCCATTGATCAAACAGATCGTCAGCCACGGCTTTGGCATCACCACCCTGTTGGAGATGGTAGTAGCCGACGACCCACAGCTGATCGCCTTGCCCTTTGAGCAGCCGGTCTGGCTTGATCTGTCTTTGGCCTGGCGTAAGGGCCATCTGCTGTCACGTGCCAACCGCACCTTTGTCGATTTCGTATTGGAGCAGGCCGGCAACGGCTGATGACAGCCGCTGCCGTCAGGATTATCATGCTGTCCCATTATCCCGGCCTCATGGCCTCTGTTTTAAGGAGAGCACATGCTCAGCACCAACAGCTACTTCGACGGCAAGGTCGTCTCCATCGCGTTTGAAACTCCTGCAGGCCCCGCCACATCCGGCGTCATGGCCACCGGCGAATACACTTTCGGTACCAGCCAGAACGAGCGCATGATTGTCACCGCAGGCGAGCTGATCGTGCGCCTGCCGGGCAGCGAAGAGTGGACCTCATTTCCGGCCGGAACCGAGTTCAACATCACGGCCGGCGACTCCTTCGACCTGCAGGTCAAGACACCGACCGCCTACCTTTGCTACTACAGCTGAGCGTACCGGAGCCGGTCTGTCCGGCTCCCTGCTGCATTTTCATTCAAGCACGGCTGAATATTTTTCCCGCCTGCAACGCACTGTCCCGGCACACAAGCGGTGCAGGTTTATGCTAGAATCCCCGCTTTAATTTTCCCGGCTGGTCGACTTACCGCCCAGCTGCAGCATGAGTCACAGACGATGAGCAAAACTACTTCTCTGGATAAGAGCAAGATCCGGATTCTGTTGCTGGAAGGCGTGCACCAGTCCGCGATCGACACGCTGAACGCGCAGGGCTACACCAACATCGAATTCCACACCGGATCACTGCCCGAAGAAGAGCTGATCGAGAAGGTGCGCGACGCCCATTTTGTCGGCATCCGCTCCCGCACCCAGCTGACCCGTAAGGTATTCGAAGCGGCCGAAAAACTGGTTGCCGTGGGTTGCTTCTGCATCGGTACCAACCAGGTCGACCTGCAAGCTGCCACTGAAGGCGGTATTGCGGTATTCAACGCGCCCTACTCCAACACTCGCTCCGTGGCCGAGCTCGTACTGGCCGAAGCGATCATCCTGCTGCGCGGCGTGGCCGAAAAGAACGCCAAGGCACATCGCGGCGTGTGGCTCAAAAGCGCCAACAACTCCTATGAAATCCGTGGCAAGAAGCTGGGTATCGTCGGCTACGGCAGTATCGGCTCCCAGCTGAGCGTGCTGGCCGAAGGCCTGGGCATGGATGTCTACTTCTATGATGTCGTCACCAAGCTGCCGCTGGGCAACGCCAAACAGGTCAGTTCAATGCCTGAACTGCTGGGCATGTGTGACATCGTCACCCTGCATGTACCTGAACTGCCGTCGACCAAGAACATGATGGGCGCCACCCAGTTTGACCAGATCAAACAGGATGCGATCTTCATCAACGCCGCACGCGGAACCGTGGTCGATATTGATGCCCTGTGTGAAGCTCTGAAAGCCGGCAAACTGCTGGGCGCCGCCATCGACGTATTCCCGGTCGAGCCGCGCACCAACAATGACGAGTTCATCAGCCCGCTGCGTGAGTTCGACAATGTGATCCTGACCCCGCACGTGGGCGGCTCCACCATGGAAGCACAGGAAAACATCGGTTATGAAGTGGCCGAAAAGCTGATCAAGTACAGCGACAACGGTTCTTCCATCACCTCTGTCAACTTCCCGGAAGTGGCACTGCCGGAGCATCCGAACAAGCACCGCCTGCTGCACGTACACGAGAACATCCCGGGGGTGCTCAGCCAGATCAACACCGTGTTCTCCGAAAACGGCATCAACATCTCCGGCCAGTACCTGCAGACCAACGACAAGGTTGGCTACGTGGTGATCGATGTGGACGCTGACTACTCCAAACTGGCACTGGAAAAACTGCAGCAGGTCAACGGCACCATCCGCTGCCGCCGCCTGTTCTGATCATCTTTCCGGTGCTGTTTTGAAAGGCAGGCCTCCTCGGCCTGCCTTTTGCGTTTGGAACGTGTTCAACCTTAACCACCTTCCCTGCCACACCAAACCGTGTCACAGTCAGCTAAAATTCACTGAGTCACGCTAGAATGCTCGAAAGGGCATTGTGCCTTCCTGTTCCTAGACCCTGTGCGGACTTCCTGGATGATCCGATCAATACTGCTGACGCCGATAGTGTTTCTTCTGCTGGGGCTGGCCACCTCTCTTTCGGCGGCAACGCCAGAACTGGTAACGCAGCTGGAAAGACAAATTGAGCAGCTCAGCCAGGATGAAAGTGGCCAGCCCCCATTGCGCGATATTTATCAGCGCACCCTGAGCGCCATCAAGGATCAGCAGCAATATCAGCAACGTGCCGAAGCCCTGCAGCAGCAGCTCGAACGTCAACCCGCCGCACTGGAAGAACAGCAAAGCCAACTGGAACGTCCCCTTACACCGATCGACATGCAGTCATTGCAGGCTCTCGATACGGTCAGTCTTGAGCAACGCTTGACCCTTAAGCGGGCCGCTCTGCTGCAGCTGGAGCAGCGCCGTGACCAGCTGTTGCAGCAGACAGAACTCAATGAGCAGAAGCTGGTGTCCCTGCGTGAGCAGCTGGCAGACTTGAAACAGACATCACCTCGCATTCCTGACTTTCCCGGTGACGGCGACCGCCAGCTGACCGATGCACGTCTGCAGCTGAAAAATGCACTGCAGGAACGCCACAACAGCCAGATACAGGCACTGGAGCTGGAGTTGCTGGCACTGCCGGGTGAAAGCGAACGCGCCCGGCTGGAACTGCGTCATTTGCAGCAGCAGCTGACCGCCGAGAGCGAACAGCTGACGCAGATGCAGCAGCTGTTGGAGCAGAAGCGACAAGATGAACTGCAAAACACCCTGAGCAACCTGATTCAGGCAGGTGCCGAAGCCACGCAGCCCGGGCCGATACGGGAGTTGATCGAGCGCAATCGCGAACTGACCGAGCAGCTGGGGCAGCTCAACGAGCGCAGTGCCGCCGCTACCCGCAGCCGCAATGCGCTGGAGCAGGAGTTGAACCTGGTCAGCCAAAGTCTCAAAACCGTCCAGCAACAGCTGGAGCTGGACAGTTACAGCGCCAGCTATGAGTTGCGCCGTTTCACCCAGTCCCTGTCACGACCGGTCGACACGCTGTCCACACGGCAGATGCTGAATTCCTTACGCCTTGGCAGTCTCGACTTCAACCGTTTGCGGGCACAGCAGGATGCACAGACCAACACCGAACAGGCTTCCCTGTCCGCTGCACAACAGCAACAGCTGACGCAGCTGCAAGCCAGTCAGGAAAACCTGCTCAGCCGGATACAGGAGCGCCGGCAACAACTGATCGGTGAGTTGTCACAACTTCTAACCGTTCAGGAACAGCTCAATGAGCGTATTTCACAGGCTCGAGGCCTGATTGCACGCCAGTTGCTGTGGCTGCCGGTGGTCACCCCCATATCTGCCTCCTGGCCTGGGCAGGTTGTCTCCGGCTTCAGCTTGCTGTCACAGCAACTGAAGCCCATGCCACAAACCGCGGTTTGGAATGAGACTCCGCAACTGGGGTTGAGCGTGATCATGTTCGTCATGAGCCTGTTGTTGGCATTCTGGCTGCAGCGCTATCAGCGCCAGAATCGCGCCCGCTGGGTACGCGAGCTGGGCAACGTAGTGCATGACCGTTTTGCCCGCACATTGCGTCTGTGTCTGCTCGCTCCTTTGATTGCGGCCCCCTTGCCGCTGCTGTTGATTCTGTTACGCGAACACAGCCTCAATCCATCGCACCCCGATCACTTTGCGCTGCAACAGCTGATGCTGCTCTGGGCTGCCAGTCTGCTGTTGTACGGCACTGTACTGCAGTGGCTGAGGGTCCCTGATGGCCTTTTCTGCGGTCATTTTGCAACCCCCGAAGCGCTTGCCAAACGCCTGAAACGACAGCTGCATCTGCTGTTCTGGCTTGGCACCCCGTTACTGAGTCTGTGGCTGCTGATCGACAGCTACAACTCTCCCGAACTGCAAACCGGTCTGGGGCGGCTGATCTTCCTGCTGCTGACACTTTCCCTGATTCTGTTCTGGCGCGGTATCTGGCGTGTCAGCCATGAGTTGAATCAGATGACACAGGGCCGACGCTGGTGGCAGAGCGCCCACCTTTGGATCGCGATGTTGATTCTGTTCAACATCGCCATGTTCCTGCTCGGTGTCTGGGGCTATATCCTCACCGCACTGTTCTTCATGCTGATCCTGCTGGTGGTGATTCTGCAGGTGCTGGGCGCCTTTCTGGTGTTCAAGCTCGGCCTGCGCTGGCTGTTGATCGCCGAGCGCCGTCTGGCGTTTAGCCGCGCCCGCGCTCGCAGGGCCGAGCTCGTGGCCGCACGCGAAAACAGCGAAGACAACAGTGCACCGCTAAAGGAAAACTATCTTGATCTGCAGACCATCTCCGATCAGTCTCGGATACTGCTGAAAAGCCTTACCCTGCTGCTGCTGGGCATCATGCTGTGGCTAACACTGGGCGACTTCCTGCCGACACTGCAGGTACTGGAAAGTGTACAGCTCTGGAGCAGCCTCTCTCAGCAGGGGGCGGAACAGATACTCACCCATGTCACGCTGCGTGATCTTATCCTGGGGTTACTAGTGCTATGGATCAGCATTATGGCGGCCCAGAACCTGCCGGGGCTGCTGGAGCTGCTGGCCCTGCGCCACCTCGATCTGACACCCGGTACCAGCTACGCCATCACCACCCTGCTGAAATACACCCTGATTCTGGTTGGGGTGCTGGTTGCCATCAGCCAGTTCGGGCTGGAATGGGGCAAGCTGCAATGGCTGATTGCCGCTCTGGGTGTGGGTCTGGGCTTTGGTTTGCAGGAAATTGTGGCCAACTTTGTCTCGGGCCTGATCATCCTGTTTGAAAAACCGGTCCGGATCGGTGATACCGTCACGCTGGGCAATGTCACCGGTACCGTGTCACGCATCCAAATACGCGCTACCACCATCACCGACTGGGACCGCAAGGAGGTGATCATCCCCAACAAGACGTTCATCACCAATCAGCTGATCAACTGGTCACTCAGCGATGCCATTACTCGGGTCGTAATCAAGATCGGTATCGCCTATGGCAGCGACGCGGAGCTGGCCGAAAAACTGCTCCTGGAAGTCGCGCACAACAACCCGCGCGTGCTTGATGATCCAGAACCCGATGCCTATTTCAGAGAGTTCGCCGACAGCAGCCTGCAGATCGATCTGCGCGTATTTGTCAGCACTATGTCCGATCGCATCCCGGTTACGGATGAGCTGAACAAGGCAATCAACAAAACGTTCAATGAAAACGGCATCGAGATCGCGTTCCCGCAGCTGGATGTACACCTGCACCGCGCCAAGCCGACCCCAGGCCCCGAAACTGCCTGAGCTGCAGCGGAAGCGAGTGCATCAACCGGCCTGCGGGCCGGTTGTTCTAAATTTACGACAAGCAGGGGGCGGTACAGTGCAGATGCACACATACCGGAATACACACTGACCGTCTTGTAAAAAAACAACCAAACATTCGCGAAAAACTGTCAACAACCCGCGATCTTTCACTAAAACCCCACCATTGAGCCACTTCTTCATACTTTAGGCGCAAACGCGGGACAGGCGCGTTTTTTTGCGCTATTTTCGCAATGCACAATCCTTTGATGGACAGTTATTCCTGCTGCTGCCGGACTGCACCGGAGCAGATGATTCAATCAATTGGGGCAAGAAGATGAGCCAACGGGTACAGGTCGGTGGCCTGCAGGTCGCCAAAGAGCTTTACGATTTCATCAACACTGAAGCACTGCCGGGCACCGGCGTCGAGGTGGAGCAGTTCTGGAGCCGCTTCGACAGCATCGTGCACGACCTCGCACCGCGTAACCGTGAGCTGCTGGCCAAACGTGATGCCTTGCAGGCACAGATCGATGCCTGGCACCGCGACAACCGTGGCACTGCCTTCAGTTTTGATGCCTACAAATCCTTCCTGCAGGAGATCGGGTATCTGCTGCCCGAAGGTGAAGACTTCACCGCCACCACCGAGAACGTGGACCCGGAAATGGCTACCATGGCCGGCCCCCAGCTGGTCGTACCGGTGATGAACGCCCGTTACGCACTGAACGCGGCCAACGCCCGATGGGGTAGCCTGTACGATGCACTGTACGGCACCGATGCCATATCGGAAGCGAACGGTGCCGAGAAGGGGCAGGGCTACAACCCGGCTCGTGGCGCCAAGGTAATCGCCTTCGGTCGTGACTTCCTTGATCAGAGCGCCCCGCTCAAGGATGCATCGCACAAGGATTCGGCCGGCTACAGCATTCAGAACGGCCAGCTGTGTGTTGTGCTGCGTGATGGTGGTGAAACCGGTCTTAAGGACAGTGCCCAGCTGATCGGCTACAACGGCAGCGCCAGCAACCCGACCGCCATTCTGATCCAGCACAACGGTCTGCATTTCGAAATCCAGATCGACCGCGACAGCCAGATCGGCAAGTCCGATGCCGCCGGCGTCAAGGACATCCTGATGGAAGCGGCGCTGACCACCATCATGGACTGCGAAGATTCGGTTGCCGCCGTGGATGCCGAAGACAAGGTACTGGCCTATCGCAACTGGCTGGGGCTGATGCAAGGCACCCTGACGGAAGAGATCCAGAAAGGTGACAAAACCTTCACTCGCCGCATGAACCCGGATCGCGAGTACACTGCTGCAAATGGCGGCAGCCTGGCGTTGAAAGGCCGCAGCCTGATGTTCGTGCGCAACGTGGGCCACCTGATGACCAACCCGGCCATCATCGACCGCGACGGCAACGAGATCCCTGAAGGCATCATGGATGGCGTGGTCACCACCCTGATTTCACTGCACGATATCAAGGGCAACGGCCCGTTCCGCAACGCCACCACCGGCTCCATCTACATCGTGAAGCCGAAAATGCACGGCCCGGAAGAAGTAGCCTTCGCCAACGAACTGTTCAGCCGTGTGGAAGACGCCCTTGGCCTGCCCCGCTTCACCATGAAGATGGGCATCATGGACGAGGAGCGCCGCACCACCGTCAACCTGAAAGAATGTATCCGTGCCGCCAAGGAACGCGTGGTGTTCATCAACACCGGCTTCCTCGACCGTACCGGTGACGAGATCCACACTTCTATGGAAGCCGGCCCGATGATTCGCAAGGGCGACATGAAAGGCGCGGCCTGGATCAAGGCTTACGAAGACTGGAACGTCGACACCGGCTTGGCCTGTGGCCTCAGTGGTCGTGCCCAGATCGGCAAGGGCATGTGGGCGATGCCTGATCTGATGGCTAACATGCTGGAACAGAAGATCGGTCACCCGCTGGCCGGTGCCAACACCGCCTGGGTTCCGTCCCCGACGGCCGCTGCCTTGCACGCCCTGCACTATCACCAGGTGGACGTGTTTGCTCGCCAGCAGGAGCTGAAAAGTCGCACCCGCGCCAGCCTGGACGATATTCTGACCATTCCGGTGGCACAGAATCCGAGTTGGAGTGCCGAAGAGATTCAGCAGGAGCTGGACAACAATGCTCAGGGCATCCTCGGTTACGTGGTGCGCTGGGTCGATCAGGGTGTGGGCTGCTCCAAGGTGCCGGACATCAACGATGTGGGCCTGATGGAAGACCGTGCAACCCTGCGTATATCCAGCCAGCACATTGCCAACTGGCTACACCACGGCATTTGCACTGAAGAGCAGGTGATGGAAACCCTGCAGCGCATGGCTGCGGTGGTAGATCGTCAAAACGCCGGTGATGCCCTGTATCAGCCGATGGCGCCCAACTTCGATGACAGCATCGCGTTCCAGGCTGCCTGCGAACTGGTGCTCAAGGGTTGTGAACAGCCCAGCGGCTACACCGAGCCGGTGCTGCACCGTCGTCGTCTGGAGCTGAAGGCCAAGCAGGCCGGCTGATCCAGCTTCAATCGTGCATGCAACAAAAGCCCCGCAGGCGAGAGTCGGCGGGGCTTTTGTTTATGAATAAACGCTATGCCTGATCAGTCCCTGAACTTGTCATGGCAGGCCTTGCAGCTTTGTGCCACACGCCCCAGCAGCGGCCTCAGTTGTTCGCGCCCCTGCCCCTGTGAAGCCGCTTCATTCAATGTCATCAGGCGAACCTGCATCTCACTCATCAGGTTGTCGAAGCGCGATTTTGCCTCCCATATCTGCCATGACGCTCTTGTTTCCACGTGGCTGCTTCGACCGCTCGCCGGATCCGTGAAGCCTTCCCCCGTGAGATGACTGAGGAATACCAGCCGTTCAGAACGCTGCGCGAACTCTTCGGCATCAAACGCCACCCGCCCCTGCGCCATCGCGGCCAGTGGCCCAAGATTCCACTCCATCGCCGTGAACACACCCTGGCGGTACTCAATGGCGGCGTCCAGATCCGACTCGGCCATCACGGGTGGTATCGACACACCCAACACCACACCCAGCAAGACAGCTTTAATGTTCATTCGCTTCACCTTAAATCGCACGATCAAAATACAGATCTACACCACCCAGCTCGGCGACCTCCTGCAACCACTGTTGCAACCGTGGCGGAAACGTCAGGCCTTTCACCATCGTGAGATACTGCAACGGCGGAAAATTCATAACATCGTTCCAGCTCAAGGTGTGGCCTTGCTCTGACGGCAGCGTTAACGGCGGCAGTTCCGCCAACACACGCTCGATAACAGCCTTATGCGCTTCGGTTTCAGCCAGCGCCTGCTCAAAGCTGTGCCCCAACATCGCTTCCTTGTTGTGACGGAAGTAGTCCCGCGCCGATTCAGTTGCGAAGGTTTTCATACCGATGTGAGTCACTCGGGGAAATGTCAGCGCCCAGCTGTGCGCCTGAACCGGCTGCAGCCGAGGCTGGATCGCTTCAGCCAGTTGCAATGGGCGCAGCGTTTTGGGCCCGTCCCCCAGCTCATCCAGCAGCTTGGCAATATCCATGCTCTCACCTATGGCCACACCCTGATGCTCAAAGATCGGCACCATCTTCTTGCCGATCAGACGCTGGCAGCTCGCCTCATCATCATTGAGCAACACCACCTGCTCAAGATCGCTGACCTGTCGGTAGTGCGCCACCATCAGGGTGCGAATGCAAAAGGGGCAGTGGTCGTAAACGTACAATCGTGACACAGGCTATCTCCAAGGCTACACAAACGCGTTATGCTGAGAGTATATCCGAGCGTTGAGCCAATGACCCCACAAGGGAGTACAGGGATACCCCATGAGGATTCGCATCACTCACCAAAGAATCACACTGGTACTGCAGCTGATACTGTTGCTGGAGGCAGTGCTGGCCGTCTGGAGCCAGCGCTGGTTTACCGCCTTTCTCAGCAGCATGATCATTCTGATCACACTTCTGCCACTGGTGTTTGAGCGCCGTTTCAGAATTCATATTCCACCGGATCTGCAGCTGGCCGCAATCTGCTTTGTGTTTGCATCCCTGTTTTTGGGTGAGATTCGTGATTACTACACCCGCTTCTGGTGGTGGGATATGGCGCTGCACACGCTTTCCGGCTTTCTGCTGGGAATTGTCGGCTTTTTGCTGGTGCACATCATGAATGAGATTGATGACATCCATGTCCATATGAAGCCCGGCTTTGTCGCCTTTTTTGCCTTTATGTTTGCCCTCGGCATGGGTGCGCTCTGGGAAATTCTCGAGTTTGCCATGGACTCCCTGCTCGGCATGAACATGCAAAAGCCAATGCTGGGGGACCCCTCCGGATTGACCGACACCATGTGGGACCTGATCGTGGATGCTGTCGGCGCACTGGTCATTTCCATACTGGGCTGGCGCTACTTGAAAAATCCGGGTCAGAAATCGCTGCTTGAACGCTGGATCGACGCTTTCGTCGCCCGCAATCCGCAGCTGTTTCGACGCTAGATCCAGCCCAGCAGCTGCCACCAGAGATAATCCAGTGGCAACAAAACCACCACCGTCAGCGCGGCCAGAATCAGACACAGCCGAGCGGCATGCCCGATTGAGATCCCCGCCAGCGGCATCGCCATCATCAGTGGCACGGATTGATAGGTGAACACGATGGTCGAAAAGCCAAACACCTGGGTCATCAATACCGCCTCCAGGCTGAAACCCGTCATCTGACTGATCTGCCCGGCTAGCGGGGTCAGGGTAGCAGGCACTCCCGCAAGGGTGGCTACCACCCCGGTCAGCATCGCCGCCAGCGACAGGGAGAAAAAGTTGACCGCATCACGGCCCGGCTCCAGCGGCAACCAGTCGAGCACCCGTTCCCCCACCACCTGGCTGATCTGGCTGTAGTTGATCAAGCTGGCAATGCCCAACAGCCCGGCCACAACCAAAATCGAGCTGATATTCACCTTGTCATTGAAACTCTTGGGCGACACCATTCCCACGCCGGGCAGCAACAGAACGGTAGCCGCCGCCAGCCCGATCCAGGCCGCCGAGATGTGGTGTATGGAATCTGTCAGCCAGAATCCGAGCGTTGTCAGCATAATCAACATCAGTCGGCTTTCTCTGAAGCTGAACCCTCCGTTACGGCTGACCGGCGCTGTGCGCCGAGGGGTATCCGGATACAGCAGCAGGATCACCCCAATCAACAGCATCGCCTTCAACAGACCCAGCACCGGGAAATGCAGCAACAGATACTCGGTGAACATCGGCGTCCATCCGTGGATACTCTCGGCTGAACCGATCATGATCATGTTCGGGATATTGGCCGGAAGAATTGCAAAGGTGGGCAGGTGACAGCCAAAGGCCGCTGCCAGCAATACGCCGTAATGGCCCTTGCTGCCTCTGGCAAAACCGCAGTTTTCAGCGATCGCCAACGCAATCGGGATGAAAAGCACCACACGCCCCACTGAAGAAGGCATCACAAACCCCAGCAGCACTCCCATGAAGACGATGCCGGTAATCAGCTGTGCATAACTGCTGTCCAGGTAACGAGTGAAGCGGTCAGAGATGCGCCGTGCCAGGCCGGTTTCCGCTATCGCGATACCGATCACCAGACCTGAAAAAATCAGCCAGCAGGCTGTCGAGGTCAGGCCCGAAAAAACGACTTCCGCCGGTGCCAGCGACAGCAGCATGGCCAGCACCAGTACCAACAGAGCACTAACGAACTCCGGCAGTGCACCGGTGGCAAACAGCACCATACCCGACATAATCAGCAGAGCCGACAGCTGCTGCTGGCCGGTAAACAGCTCTGCAACCGGTGTGAGCAACAGCAGAGCTGACAGCAAGGGGATCAGGATCAGTGCAATCAGTTGTGAGCGCTGCAGAGGGATGGTCATGTTAGCTCTCTATCCGGTGACTGGACTCTGGTGATTGTGACAGAGAAGCGCTAGAGTTTAAGTCGACAAATTGACAATCAATATAGAATATCGGACATATAAGCCTGCGTCATACTCTTGCACCCACACGTTTTCGGTCAAAACTGGGCATGATCGTCGACCCGGCGCGGCCGATACTCGGCTTGCATGACCTGATCCTGAGCAACTTTGAGTTCGATTTTCACAGCCATCCCCGTGGTCAGCTCGCCTATGCCGCCTCTGGCGTGATCAAGGTCCATACCGACAATGGCAGCTGGATCGTGCCGCCCTCTCAGGCCGTATGGATACCCGGCGGTATTCGCCACTCTGTAAGCCCGGAAGTTACCTCGGAGCTTCGTCATCTGTTTATTGATCCCTCCTGTCTTCACCGCTTCCCCCACCAGTGCAGTGTGGTCGAGGTTTCACCCCTGCTGCGCGAACTGATACTGCGTGTAGCCGATTTCGGCGAGGATTACCCTCCGAACAGTGCAGCCAGCCGCATTTGCGCTGTCATCCTCGACCAACTAGAGGCACTGGAGCCGTCACGGCTTCACCTGCCCATGTCCAGTGACCGCCGCTTGCAACGCGTGATGCAGCACATGATTGACCAGCCTGAGACCGATACCCGTCTCGGTTACTGGGCCACCAAAGTCGGCGCCAGCGAGCGCACCTTGCGGCGACTGTTCATTCGCGAAACAGGCATGACCTTTCAGCAGTGGCGTCGCCAGCTGTTGCTGCATGAAGCCGTGGACCGTTTGGGGCGGGGTGAGTCGGTCATGAACGTGGCGCTGGAGCTGGGCTACCGCAGCCCAAGCGCTTTTGTGGCAATGTTCAGGAAAGCGTTGGGGAAATCACCGGGGCAGTATTTCAGAGGGGTATGATCAAGGGCCTGCCCTGCTGGCAATCGAGCTTCACTGTTTGGTGCGGCACAAATTCCGATTGACCCTACCCCGCATTGTGATACCGTACTAGTACATGAATACAATCCACTTGAATGAGCTGCTCGATCACCTGCTGCAAATGCGGAGTCGGGACTCCCTTGAAGAAGCCCTGCGCGATCTGCTGACTCCGGCTGAACTGACCGAGGTCTGCAACCGGCTGCAGATTCTGCGCATGCTGGAAGCCGGCGTGCCGCAGCGGGAGATTGCCAAGCAGCTCGGCGTCGGTATCGCCACCGTCACTCGCGGGGCGCGTGCCCTGAAGATCAAACAGCAACAGAGGCTAACATGAGCCAGAAACCGGCCCGCATCACACTGCCGCGCAAGCCACATTACGTCACACTGGCGGCAGACATCGACTTCTTTGGTCTGTTCAAGAAGATTGAGAAACGCTTCGACAACTGCTTCATGCTGGAGTCACTGGGCGAGGAGAGCTTCATCTCGCGCCACTCCATCATCGGCTTTGATCCGAAGCAGATCCTCTGGGCTACCAAAGGCGAGTTGCATGTGCAGGGCCGCGACGGTGAAGTACAAAGCTACGCCAGTGACAACCCCTACTATCTGCTGCGCGAGATCGTGCCGCAGAACATCATTTCGCGGAAGTATGCCGGCGGCCTGACCGGCTATATCGGCTACGACTGCATGAACTACTTTGAGCCAAGCCTGAACCTGCAACACAGCGACATGTTCGATGTGTTCCGTTTCGGCGTGTTCAAGGATGGCTTGATCCTCGACAAGATGACCGGCGAGGTGATCTATTTCCACTATGATGACAGCCGCATGGCGATGATCGAGCAGATTCTGGCCGAACCTGCAGTGGAAAACGGCCCGCTGACGGTAACGCCCATGGGCGAAACCATGACCCAGGCCGAGCATGCCGCTGCGGTGATGAAGGTGAAGCAGGACATCATCGACGGCAAGATTTTCCAGTGCGAGGTGGGGTTCAAGAAGCGCTTCCGTCTGGAAGGCGACAGCATCAACCTGTACGAACAGTTGCGCGAGGTGAACCCCTCGCCGCAGATGTACTACGTCAAATTCGGCGAGCAGAAGCTGATCGGCGCCAGCCCCGAACTGCTGTTCCGTCTGCGTCAGGGCGAGATGGAAACCTTCCCGCTGGCCGGTACCACCAAGCGTGGTGCCAACGCGGTGGAAGACACCCAATACGCCCGTGCTCTGCTGAACGATCCGAAAGAGATCGCCGAGCACAACATGATCGTGGACCTGCACCGCAACGACATAGGCCGCGTGGCCCGCTTCGGCACGGTAAAGGTGCGCAGCCTGATGGATATCAAGCGGTTCAGCCACGTACAGCACATTTCCAGCGAAATAGTCGGCATTATCGCTGAAGATCACGACATGTTCTCGGCACTGGCCAGCAACTTTCCTGCCGGAACTCTGACCGGTGCGCCCAAGATCGAGGCGATGAAGATCATCGATGATCTGGAATCGGACGGTCGTGGTCCCTACGGCGGTGCCGTAGGTCACTTCTCGTTCAACGGTGACTGTACCTTCGCCATCCCTATCCGCACCGTATTCGCCAACGGCGAGAACGCCTACGTGCAGACCTGCGGCGGCAACGTCTATGACTCCAACCCGGAGGACGAATACGAAGAGATCCGGCGCAAGTTCGCCGGCACCAAGAAGGTTCTGGATCAGTTCACCGCGGAGGCCAAGGCATGAAGGTCTATATCATCGACAACTACGACTCCTTCACCTACAACCTCTACCAGTATATCGGCGAGATTCTGAGCACCGAGCAGCATCAGGGGCGTCTCGACAGTTTCGAGATTGTGGTCAAGCGCAACGATGAAGTAACCCTGACCGATTTACGTGCCGCCGCGCCGGACCGCATCATCATCTCCCCAGGGCCGGGCTCGCCGGAAGACCCGGCCTACTTTGGCGTCTGTGCCGAGATAATCCGCGAGCTGGGGCCGCAAATCCCGTTGCTCGGCGTGTGCCTCGGCATGCAGGGCATCGTGCATGTGTTCGGCGGCAAGGTGGTCAAGGCGCCGCTGCCGATGCACGGCAAGATCAGCCCGATCCGTCACACCGCCGAAGGCGTGTTCGCCAATACCCCGGATCAGCTGGAAATCATGCGCTATCACTCCCTGATGGCCGAGGCGGAAAGCCTGCCGGAGTGTCTGGATGTGACCGCCGTGGTGGGCGACCTGCCTGTGGACAGTTTCACCGACCATGCCCGCATCCATCAGGGCGGCGACTTCGAGATCATGGGGGTTCGCCACCGCGAGTACCCGATACACGGCATCCAGTTCCACCCCGAATCCTTCGCCACCGAAGGCGGCAAGGAACTGATCGCCAACTTCCTGTTTCAGGCCTGAGCCTGCCCCCGCCACTCCGTCTGGGTCTTGTGACTCGACGGGGTGGCCCAACCCCCCGGTTGCTGCGTAAGCAGGCACACCCGTCCGGTTTACATCCGTTTTGAACAGTACGGCTGAGCGTCCTTCCGCGCTACACTCAGGTTGTTACGCATGCCGAGAACAAGGAGTATTCGTGCAACCAATCATTCAAATCCAGGGCATCGGCAAGACCTATGCTTCGGGATTCACTGCACTCAAGTCGGTCGATCTTGAGATCCACCGCGGCGAGATTTTCGCCCTGCTCGGGCCCAATGGCGCTGGCAAAACCACTTTGATCAGCATTATCTGTGGCCTGGTCAACGCCAGTTCCGGCAGGGTATTGGCCGATGGCGTGGATATTGTCGAAGACTACCGTCGGGCACGCAGCCTGATCGGGCTGGTGCCCCAGGAACTGACCACCGATGCCTTTGAAACCGTCTGGGATACCGTCAGTTTCAGTCGCGGCCTGTTCGGCAAACCCGCCGACCCCGCCTACATCGAAAAGATCCTGCGCCAGCTGTCGCTGTGGGACAAGCGCCGGTCGATGATGCGGGCGCTGTCCGGCGGCATGAAGCGCCGAGTGATGATCGCCAAGGCGCTGTCCCACGAGCCGAGCATTCTGTTCCTCGACGAACCCAGTGCAGGCGTTGATGTGGAGCTGCGCCGCGACATGTGGGAGATCGTGCGCGGACTGCGCGACAACGGCGTGACCGTGATCCTGACCACCCACTACATCGAGGAAGCCGAGGAGATGGCCGACCGCATCGGCGTCATCAACCGTGGTGAACTGATGTTGGTCGAGGAAAAGGAGACGCTGATGCAGCAGCTGGGGCAGAAACAGCTGCACCTGTATCTGCAGACGCCTTTGGCGGCGCTGCCCGAGGGGTTGCATGCTTTCAACCTGACTCTGAGCGAAGACGGCAGCCAACTGACCTATACCTTCGATGCCCATCATGAAACCAGCGGCATCGCCGAGCTGCTGCGCAACCTCAGTGCCGAGGGTATCGATCTCAAGGATCTGCAGTCGCAGCAGAGTTCACTGGAAGAGATCTTCGTCAGCCTCGTCCACCGACCGGAGCAAGCCCAATGAATTTCAACGGCATACGCGCCATCTACAAGTTTGAGATGAACCGCACCCGACGCACGCTGATGCAGAGCGTCATCTCCCCGGTGCTGTCCACCTCACTGTATTTCATCGTCTTTGGCACGGCCATCGGCTCGCGCATGGGCGAGATCGACGGCGTCAGCTACGGCGCTTTCATCATCCCTGGCCTGCTGATGCTGTCACTGCTGAGCGAGAGCATCTCCAACGCTTCCTTCGGCATCTTCTTCCCCAAGTTCTCCGGTACAATCTACGAGGTGCTGTCGGCACCGGTATCACCGCTTGAAATCATCACCGGCTATGTCGGTGCCGCGGCGACCAAATCGCTGATCATCGGCACCCTGATTCTGCTCACGGCGCGATTGTTCGTCGACTACAGCATCGCCCATCCTTTCTGGATGCTCGCCTTCCTGCTGCTGACCGCCCTGACTTTCAGCCTGTTCGGCTTCATCATCGGCATCTGGGCCAACGACTTTCAGCAGCTGCAGGTGATCCCACTGATGGTGATCACACCGCTGACGTTCCTCGGTGGCGCCTTTTACTCAATCAACATGCTGCCCGAACCCTGGCAAACACTGACCCTGTTCAATCCTGTGGTCTACCTGATCAACGGTTTCCGCTGGGCCTTTTACGGCGTCGCCGACGTGCATATGGGCATGAGTCTGGGTATGACGCTGATGTTCCTGCTGATCTGCCTGACAGCGGTCTGGTGGATCTTCCGCACTGGTTATCGTATCAAGCCGTGACAGGCTGAATTTATTGAGCGGTGGATTGCGCGGTTTCAGTACACGGCTAGTGCCGCCAACCACCGGCGTAGTAACATCAAACCTCAATTCACCCTGAACAACATTGGAGCGTTGCAGATGAGCATAACCCTGGCCCCGACCCTGACACTGGCCAACGGTGTCGAGATGCCCCAGCTGGGCCTCGGCACTTGGCCGATGAACGATGCCGAAGCCGCCGAAACGGTTACCACCGCACTGGAGCTGGGCTACCGCCTGATCGACACTGCCGAGAACTACCAGAACGAGCGTGGTGTAGGTCAGGGCATTCGCAACGCTTCTGTGCCGCGTGATCAGGTGTTCGTAACCACCAAGTTCAACCGCGAGTGGCACGGCTTTGAGGGCGCCAAAGACGCCTGCGAAGCGAGTCTGAAACGGCTGGAGCTGGACTATATCGACCTGCTGCTGATCCATTGGCCCAACCCGGATCAGGACCGTTTCGTAGAAGCTTATCTGGGACTGGTAAACCTGCTGGACCGTGGACTGGTGCGTGCCATCGGCACCTCCAACTTCAAGCCGGCTCACCTGCAACGACTGCTGGATCTGGGTCTGAAACCACACCTGAACCAGATCCAGCTTGACCCCTATCATCGTCGTGATGACCTGATTGCGCTGCACCAGCGCCACGGTATCGTCACTGAGTCCTGGCGCCCGCTGGGCTGTGGCAATGCCATGTTGGCAGACCCCGTCATTCTTGCCATCGCGGAGCAACACCAGCGGACACCCGCCCAGATCGTGCTGCGCTGGGCAGTTCAGCAGGGCTTTGCTACCACAACCAAGTCATCCAATCCGCAGCGCATGGCCGACAATCTGAACATTTTTGACTTCAGCCTGACGACCGAAGAGATGTCCAGCTTGAACAGCCTCGGTCACGATGATCCGGATATGCTCGACGCAGACCATTTCGGTCACTGACCCTCTGCAGACCGCCTTTGCCTGCCGCAGGCGGTCCCTTTCCTGCAACCTTCGTCACACACTGTCGCTTTTGGCCTGTTAATTGCTGTATGCCTCATAGGCAACGGCTAACAGATCGCCAGCTGCACTTTTACAGGGCACGGCTGACGCTCCATGCCGAAAGAGCACCAAAGGTGCACATACCGCGCACGCATCAGCACCATCAGAGTGCGTCGCTTCTGCATGATAGGCAGGTCAGGCTATGACGATGGATTGGAAATCGTATGACCCGAACGGGTACTTTGATGAACTGGTAGGCCGAAATGGCAGCATTCGCCCCCCTGCACGGCAACTGATCCACTACCTTGAGTCCCTTCCTCCTGAAGAGATCGAATCGCGCCGCCAGATGGCAGAGGCCACCATTCAGGAGATGGGTGTCAGCTTCACGGTCTATACCGAGGAAGGCAACATCGACCGTGCCTGGCCGTTCGACATCGTGCCCCGCACCATTTCGGCCAAACAGTGGCGTACCACCGCCGCCGGGCTGGAACAACGCCTCAAGGCACTGAATCTCTTCATCAATGATCTCTACCATGAACAGCAGGTCCTGAAGGACGGCATCATCCCAGCCGAGATCATCACCGAATCGCGCAACTTCCGCCCCGAGTGCATCGGTATCACACCACCACTTGGTGTGTGGGCGCATATCTGCGGTACCGATCTGGTGCGTGACGGTGACGGCGAGTTCTACGTGCTGGAAGACAACCTGCGCGTGCCATCCGGCGTGTCTTACATGCTGGAGAATCGCGCCATCACCAAACGCGTCCTGCCCGAATTGTTCGAAAAGGACGATATCCTGCCCATCGACGGTTACTGTGCCAGCCTGTTCGACATGTTGGCGTCCCTGTCGCCCCGGGATGTCCGCAAGCCCGTCATCGTGGTGTTGACCCCCGGCATCTTCAACTCGGCCTACTTCGAGCACGCATTCCTTGCCCAGCAAATGGGAATCGAGCTGGTAGAAGGGTCAGACCTGATGGTCGGTGACGATGATTGTGTCTATATGAAAACGATCAGCGGCCCTGAGCAGGTAGATGTCATCTATCGCCGTATCGATGATCTGTTTCTGGACCCGTCCGTGTTCAACAAGGACTCCGTACTGGGCGTTCCCGGTTTGATGCGCGCCTGGCAGAAAGGCAAGGTCGCCCTGGCCAATGCGCCCGGTGCCGGCGTGGCCGATGACAAGGTTGTGTACGCCTACGTGCCCGAGATCATCCGCTATTACCTCAACGAAGAACCCATCATCAAGAATGTTGAAACCTTCCTGTGTGACGACCCAGAGCATCGTGCCTACGTGCTGGAGAATCTGGACAAGCTGGTAGTCAAGCCCGCCAATGAGTCCGGTGGCTACGGCATGCTGGTGGGGCCTCACTCCACCAAGAAGGAACAGGCCCAGTTCGCCAAACTGATTCAGGACAACCCACGCAACTACATCGCACAGCCCACTCTGGCGCTTTCAACCGCCCCCACGCTGGTCGATAACGGCAGTCTGGAACCGCGTCATCTGGATCTGCGCCCTTTCATCCTGCAGGGACGCGACACCTACGTCACCACCGGAGGACTGACCCGCGTCGCCATGAAGAAGGGCTCACTAGTGGTGAACTCCTCTCAGGGCGGGGGAAGCAAGGATACCTGGATTGTCGATGGGGGGGAGGAATAAGCCATGCTGTCAAAAGTTGCCGAACGTCTTTACTGGGCCGCCCGCTATCTGGAGCGTGTTGAAAACACGGCCCGCCTGGTCAGTGTCTATGACAAGCTGCTGTTCGATTTGCCACGAGAGGTCGATATCAGCTGGTATTCCTTGGTCGAGCTCAACAGTGCCAGTGATCTCTTCAGTGAGCGCTACCGCATTCGTGACGAGCACAACGTGGTCAAGTTCATTCTGGCCGACGATACCAACCCCAGCTCAATGCTGTCGGCGCTGCGTATGTTGCGTGAGAACATCCGCACCAGCCGCGATGTACTGCCGGTGGAAAGCTGGGAACAGATCAACGAGCTCTACCTGTATGCCCAGAACAACATCCGTCTGGGCATCAATCGCAGCAAACGCTACGAATTTCTCGACCAAGTCGTCAGTCGCTGTCAGATGCTGTTCGGCATGCTGTCCGGCACCATGAGCCACGACGCACCTTGGCAGTTCGTCAAGCTGGGGCGTGATCTGGAGCGATCCGATATGACCACGCGCATTCTGGATGCCGGTGCCGCGGCCCTGATCGCGGCCAACGGCGATGCCAGCGTCAACCTGCGTCAGGTGGTCTGGGGTAACGTACTGCGCTCCGCCAGCGCCTATATGAGCTACCGCCGCAGCGTTCGCATGTCGGTCACCGGCCCGGATGTGGCCTGTTACCTGCTGGAAGATGCGCACTTTCCGCGTAGTGTCGAGGCCTGTCTGACCCAACTGGAGATTTCCGCCGGCAAACTGCCGCAGGGGCATCACGTGGTGGAATTGATTCGTGAGATCAATCCCAGCGTCTATCCGATCACAACCGAGGCAGATCTGGGCCCGGCGTTTCGCAGCTTTCTTAACGATCTGCAGATACAGCTCTGCCAGCTCAGCAACCGGATTTCCCAGACCTGGTTTCCTGCCTGAGTCTGCACAGAGGCCCTTATCGTGACCATACGCATAGCGATCAACCACGTTACCGAATACCGCTTTGATCGTCCGGTGAGCCTGTCACCGCATCAACTGAGGCTGCGCCCGGCCCCGCACAGCCGTACCCATATTCACGGCTATACGCTGCGCATCGAGCCGGAAACGCACTTCATCAACTGGCAACAGGACCCGTTCGGAAACCATATCGCTCGCCTGGTCTTCCCGGAGAAAACGACGTCACTGAAGGTTGAGGTCGAGGTGATTGCGGACATGACCGTGATCAACCCATTCGATTTCTTTGTTGAAGAGTATGCCGAACACTATCCGTTCAGTTACGACAAGGCACTAGAAAAAGAGCTTCAGCCCTATCTGGAAGTGACAGAAAACGGACCTCTGTTGAGTAAATGGGTTAAATCAGTATCACGTGAAAAGACGTCCATCATCAATTTCCTGGTCAGCCTGAACCAGCGGCTGGAGCAGGAGATCGACTACGGCATCCGCCTTGAGCCTGGCGTACAGACACCGGAAGAAACTCTGACGCTCAAGAAGGGCTCCTGCCGCGATACCAGCTGGCTGATGGTACAGATACTGCGCCAGCTGGGACTGGCCGCCCGCTTTGCCTCGGGTTATCTGGTGCAGCTGAAGCAGGATCAGGAGGCACTGGATGGCCCCTCGGGCGCCGCACAGGACTTTACCGACCTGCACGCCTGGTGCGAGGTCTTTATCCCCGGTGCGGGCTGGGTTGGTCTCGATCCAACTTCAGGGCTGTTCGCGGGTGAAGGGCACATACCACTGGCCTGTACCCCATCTCCCGAGTCAGCCGCACCGATGACCGGCGCGTCTGACACCTGTGAAGTGGAGTTCAGCTACAGCAACAGGGTCACCCGTATTCACGAAGATCCCCGTGTCACCAAACCCTACAGCGATGACCAGTGGGCGGCCATTGACGCGTTGGGCCAGATGATCGACCGGGAGCTGGAGGCCGGTGATGTTCGCCTGACCATGGGGGGCGAGCCGACCTTCGTATCCATTGACGACATGGATTCGGCACAGTGGAACATTGAAGCGCTGGGTGATGACAAGCTCAGCCTGGCCAAGGATCTGCTGCTGCGGCTGCGCCGCCGTTTCGCGCCCAACGGTCTGTTGCACTACGGACAGGGCAAGTGGTACCCCGGTGAGGAGGTCCCGCGCTGGGCGCTGGGCTGTTTCTGGCGCACGGATGGAGAGCCTCTGTGGCACGACACCGAGTTGCTGGCACGCGTTGACCGGGATTATGGCCACGGGCTGGATGAGGCACGCCGCTTCATGCACACCCTGTGTCGCAATCTGGGGCTACCCTCGCGCTATCTGGTCGAGGCGTTCGAAGACAGCCTCTACTATCTGTGGCAAGAGCAACAACTGCCCGCTAACGTGGACCCGAAAACGTTCGACCTCAAGGACGACATGGAACGTAAGCGTCTGGCACGCCTGCTAAGTCGTGGTCTGGACACGCCCACTGGTATGGTGCTGCCGCTGGGCTGGAATTACAGCACTCAACGCTGGCGCTCAACACCCTGGCCGCTGCGCAGCGAACAGCTGACCCTGATTCCGGGAGACTCTCCGCTGGGGTTCCGTCTACCGCTGGGCAGCCTGCCAACGGCGGCAGAAGACGAACTTTACTTTGAGCCCGATGCAGACCCCTTTGCCGAAAAGGCTCCGCTGCCCGGCTATCGTCCTTTTGCCGACATGACGTCGGCGGCACAGCCCAACCCGGCTGACAGCCGCCAGATGATGGATATCCCGGCCGATCAGGAAAGCGACAGCGAGACACCGAGGGTCTGGACCGATGTTCTACGCACGGCACTGTGCATTGAAGCCCGCGAGGGACGTCTGCACCTGTTCCTGCCACCGATCAGTCATCTGGAACATTACGTAGACCTGATCAACCATATCGAACACACCGCGGCCGAACTCAAGCTGCCGGTGGTCATCGAGGGCTATGAGCCACCGCGTGATCCCCGCCTGCAAAAACTGCTGGTCACACCTGACCCCGGCGTTATCGAGGTGAATATCCACCCGGCCAGCAGCTGGCAGGAGCTGGTGGACAACACGACCGCTCTGTACGAAGAGGCACGCCTGGCCCGACTGGGCACCGAAAAATTCATGCTGGATGGTCGCCACGGCGGTACCGGTGGCGGCAACCACGTCACACTGGGCGGGGTGACACCCGCCGACAGCCCGTTGCTGCGCCGGCCTGACCTGCTGCGCTCGCTGGTAACCTATTGGCAGCATCATCCCAGCCTGTCGTATCTGTTCTCGGGCATGTTCATCGGCCCGACCAGTCAGGCGCCCCGTGTGGATGAAGGCCGTGACGAAGCACTTTACGAGCTGGAGATCGCGTTCCAGCAGATGCCGGATGGTCTGGTAGAACAGCCCTGGCTGGTAGACCGGTTGATGCGCAATTTGCTGGTGGACATCACCGGCAACACGCACCGCTCCGAGTTCTGCATCGACAAGCTGTATGCAGCCGGCTCGGTATCGGGTCGTCAGGGCATTCTGGAGTTCCGCGGTTTTGAAATGCCGCCGCATCCACAGATGTCGCTGGTCCAGACTCTGCTACTGCGCGCGCTGGTCGCTCGCTTCTGGAAACAGCCCTACCACAAGCCACTGGTACGCTGGGGAACTGAACTGCACGATCGTTTCATGCTGCCGCACTATGTGTGGTCAGACCTGAAGGATGTGGTCAGGGACCTGCAGTATCACGGTCTGCCGTTCCAGCTGGAATGGCTGGCGCCGTTCGAGGAGTTCCGCTTCCCTCACTACGGCCGGGTTCAGATCGATGACATGGAGCTTGAGCTGCGCTGGGCGATCGAGCCCTGGCATGTGCTGGGCGAGGAAGTGTCCAGCTTTGGCACCGCGCGTTACGTGGACTCGTCAGTGGAACGACTGCAGGTACGCTTGAGCGGCCTGACCGAGGGACGTTATCTGCTGGCCTGCAACGGTCGCCGCGTTCCCCTCAGGGCAACCGGGGTACAGGGCGAATACGTGGCCGGCATCCGCTATCGTGCCTGGAGCCCGCCCTCGGCCCTGCACCCAACCATCGGCGTGCATGCCCCACTGGTGTTTGATGTGATTGATAGCTGGAACGGTCACTCCATCGGTGGCTGCACCTATCACGTCAGCCATCCGGGGGGACGCAGCTACGATACCCAGCCAGTCAACGCCTTCGAGGCCGAGGCGCGTCGGGTCAATCGCTTCCACAATTACGGCTACACGCCGGGCCCTGTTACGCCGCCGCCATTTTACGGCGCTCTGCGTGAATTTTTCCCGCATGATGTGGCACCACGCCCCATGGCACCACCGCTGGAGGAACTGCTGGCCGAGTACCCGCATACTCTCGACCTGAGGCGAAGTTCTTGAACTGTGCAAAAAAACACCTATGATGCCCGCTGACTCCAAGCCAGAGGCCCCTGTACAGTGGCAACCGACAATTTGACTCCGCCGCCGTCGCCTGAACCGCTGCTGCAGTATGCACCGCGGGACGGACGCTTTGATGAGGCGTTTGCCGCCGACAGCCGTATCCGGCCTCACTGGCAATATGTACTGGATGCCCTGAGCCGGCTTGGCATCGCAGGGTTGCAGAACCGTCAGCACAAAGCACAACGCATCCTGCGTGACGATGGTGCCAACTACAACATGGTGGGCCAGCCCCAGAAAACCCGTGTCTGGGGGCTGGACCCGGTACCACTGCTGATCGGCAGCGAAGAGTGGAGCCGAATTGAGGCGGGGCTGAGCGAGCGGGCCGAACTGTTCGATCTGATTCTGCGCGATCTGTATGGTCCGCGTGAACTGATCCGCAACCGCATACTGCCGGCGGAGCTGATTCTGTCTCACAGCGGTTTTTTGCGCGCCTGCCAGGGACTCAACATGCCGGGCGAGCAGCAGCTGATCCTGCATGCGGTGGACATGGTGCGTGGCCCTGACGGCCAGATGCAGGTCGTTGCCGATCGCACTCAGGCTCCAAGTGGTGCCGGCTACGCGCTGGAAAACCGCACCGTGATGTCACGCATCTTGCCAAGCCTGATCCGCGACAGTCAGGTGCATCGCCTTGCCCTCTTCTTTCAAGCACTTCGACGCAAGCTGAACAGCCTGGCGCCCAATGGCGGCACTCCCAGAGTCGTCATTCTGACCCCCGGGGCCTACAGCGAAACCTATTTCGAGCACACTTACCTGGCCAACTATCTGGGGTATTCGCTGGTACAGGGAGGCGACCTGACCGTACGTGATGGCTTCGTGTGGATGAAGTCCCTGGATGGCCTGCACCGCGTAGACGTCATCCTGCGTCGCGTGGATGATATTTGGTGCGATCCGGTCGAGCTGCGCGGCGACTCCCATCTCGGCGTGCCCGGGCTGCTGGAGGCTGTTCGTGCCGGCAATGTGGTGGTTGCAAATCCGCTGGGTTCGGGCATTCTGGAAAATCCGGCCCTGCTCAAGTACATGCCACGCATCAGTGAATTTTTCCTCGGTCATCCACTCACCCTGCCCAGTGCCCGCACCTGGTGGCTGGGTGATCCAGCCGACCGTGAGTATGTTCTGACCCACCTGCCGGAATTGATCATCAAACCCACCAGCCGCCGCCCCGGACAGCAAAGCGTGTATGGAGCACAGCTGGATGAAAAGGGACTGGCACACTGGCATCGTGAACTGACCCGCAACCCCGCTCAATGGGTCGCACAGGAAGCCAATCTTCCATCGACATCACCCACTCTTCAAAGAGGTGGGCTGCGCCCCAGCCCAACGGTACTGCGCGGCTTTGCCGTAGCCGACGAAGGTTCCTACACCGTGATGTCCGGTGGTCTGACGCGAGTGGCCAGCTCTGACCGGCAGATGGTGGTCAGCAATCAGCTCGGTGCCACCAGCAAGGACACCTGGGTACTGGCTTCTGAGCCTCAGCGCCTGACCACGCTGCGAGAGCAGCAAACCTCTCTGCTCAGCGGCGAACAGAGCAGCGATCTGCCCAGCCGTGTGGTTGAAAACCTGTTCTGGATGGGACGCTACTCAGAACGCGCCGAGTCAGCCACGCGGCTGCTGCGTACCACCTTCATGCAGCTGAACAGCGCCAGCACTCTGCCGGACAGCGTGCGACACCAGCTGTTGCAAAGCGTGACCGAAGTCACGGGCACACAGCCTGGTTTCAGCCCACAGGACCCACAGACCTTCGATGACCCTGAAACCGAGCTGCTCAAAGTCATTCTCGACAGCGGCCGCTTCGGCAGCGTCTGCAGCAACGTACAGGCCATGCTCAGCTGTACAGAAGAGGCCCGCGAAATGCTGTCCGGTGATACCCACCGAGTCCTGAGCGACTTGAGGGACACCCTCAATGATCTGCCGGCTCAGCTGCAACCGGACAGTCTGGCAGCCCCTGAAGAAGCGTTGGACCCGCTGATTACCAGCCTGCTCGCTCTCTCAGGCCTGAGTCAGGAAAGCATGATTCGTGGCTTTGGCTGGCGCTTCCTCGAAATGGGCCGACGCCTGGAGCGTACCCTGCAAACCACCCTGCTGCTGCGCGCCCTGCTGGTGCCGGTACTGGACGACGATGCCGAAGAACAGCTGCTTGAAGCCGCCCTCATGTGCGGCGAAGTGCTGGTCACCTACCGTCGCCGCTACCGCAGTCAGCCCGAGCTGCGCAACGCCCTGGTGCTTCTCCTGCTTGATCGCAGCAACCCGCGCTCGCTGCAGTATCAGCTGGACCAGCTGACTCAGCATCTTTACGAATTGCAGGGTGGTGCCTCAACGTCTCTGCTGAGCGAAGAGCGCCGCACATTGCTGGAGGCCCGTACCCTGCTGCAGCTGTCCCGTGCCGAGCAACTGGCCGAGCTGGATGATCAGGGACAGCGCCAGGCTCTGGATACGCTGCTCAGCCAGCTGTTTGAGCGTCTGACGGCAACCGCCACCCTGATTGCCGGCCATTACTTTGAGCATCAGCGCAATCCGCAGCAGCTGGTGAATACCCGATGGGGTGACGAGGAATGATCTACCGTATCCGCCACATCACGCGCTACACCTATGAGCAGCCGGTCAGCCAATGCTTCAACAAGGCACATCTGCTGCCGCGCAATACGCCCTCCCAGCGCTGTCTGGACAGCCGTATTGAAGTGACGCCCAAGACAGGCTGGCTGCGCGAACACCTGGACTATTTTGGCAATCGCTACTGCTATTTCATGCTGCAGGAACCGCACAAGCTGCTCGAAATCGACATCACCAGCCGCATCGACGTGAACCCGGGACAGCCGGAAAGTGCGCTGGACCTGGGCTGCAGCATCAGCGAGGCCCGTGCGCGCATCGATCTAGCCGCTGACGAAGAGACCCTTCTGGCGCGGGAATTCCTGCTGGATTCACCCATGGTTCGCGCCAGCAAGCAACTGCGTGAGTATGCGGCGCCGAGCTTTGCCACCGAGCGCACCCTGCTGTCAGCCGTTCGCGAGCTGACCCAGCGCATCTATGAAGACTTCACCTACGACCCGGAGTTTTCCACAATCGCCACGCCACTGCATGATGTGCTCAGACACAAACGTGGTGTCTGTCAGGACTTTGCCCATCTGGCGATCGGTTGTCTTCGTGCGCTGGGCTTCCCGGCCCGCTATGTCAGCGGCTATCTGGAAACACTGCCGCCCCCCGGTCAGGAAAAGCTGGTGGGGGCCGATGCCTCTCATGCCTGGTTTGCCGTGTATTCGCCGGGTGATGGCTGGTTTGAGTTCGACCCCACCAATAACAACATGCCCGCCGGGCAACATATCGTAACCGCCTGGGGCCGCGACTATGCAGACGTTACGCCGCTGCGCGGCATCATATTTGACGGTGGCGGCGAACAGACGCTGGAGGTTTCGGTGGATGTTGCCCGCCTGCCGGGCTGATCAGCCCCTGTTGCCGGAAGCTCGTTGTCCGTCGCTTGCCACAGCGGAGCTCAGTGCGATACTGGATTAATACGCCCAAACTGGCTAAGGTGGGTGGAAAGTAACCATGGCTGCAAGGCATGCTCAACGGTTCAATGCATAAACATCAATGGCGACTCTCGATCGGCCAACACTGGTCGCGCAGTATCCGTGGTATCGCCATCCCCCCTCCCCGCGTCAATGGACAGATCTGATCTGGCCACGCTTGCTCACATCTCCACTTTTTACGGCTAGGACATTGGCTCGGCATCACATGCCGACTGCTCTTGGCCCCTGTGTGGCTGGCCAGATCACTCACCCAAGGTTTCAATTTTCACCTGACATGAGTTGTCTGCCTTATGAACGCTGCAATCAAGAACACCCGAAAAACCATGACCGCCGGCGAAGCCATGATTGAATCCGCCGTTGCCAACGGTGTGGACACAATATTCGGCATTCCGGGGGCGCAGATTTACCCCCTGTTCGACGGCATCTACAAGCACGACCTTGACCTGATCGTGCCCCGCCACGAACAGAGCGCCGCCTACATGGCGATGGGTTACGCCAAGTCCACCGGCAAGACCGGCACCTTTGCTGTAGTCCCCGGCCCCGGCATCCTCAACACCACCGCGGCCCTGTGTACCGCCATGGGCAACTGCAGCCCTGTGGTAGGTCTGACCGGACAGGTACCGACGTCCTTCGTCGGTCAGGGTCGAGGCCATCTGCATGAACTCAAGGATCAGGCCGGCACCCTGAAATCAATCATCAAGGACGCCTTCTCGATCCATCAGGCTGCAGACACCGCTGCGATCATGAACCGGGCCTACGAGACCGTGCGCACGGGGCGGCCGGGACCGGTGACGGTGGAAATGTGCTGGGACACCATGGCGACTGAAAGCGAGTTCGCCTCGCCCGCCCCGGTCACTGCCCAGCCGCCCGCGTCCGAGATCAGCCCCGAGTCACTGAAATCGGCTGTCGCAATGATCGCCAAGGCACGCAAGCCGATGCTGATGTGCGGTGCCGGCGCCCTGCACGCCTCCGAAGAGGTCACCGCGCTGGCCGAGCTGCTCAATGCACCGGTCACCGCCTTCCGCAGCGGTCGCGGTGTCGTCGCCGAAGATCATCCGCTGGGCCTGTCCGCCGTCGCCGCACGCCAGCTGTGGGATGACTGCGACCTGCTGATCGGCATAGGTTCACGTCTGGAGATGCCCTACATGCGTTGGGGCAACTACATGCAGTATGAACGCAAGCCGAGCAGCGGCCCCCAGCTGATCCGCATCGATATCGACCCGGCACAGATGGAGATTTTCAGCCCGGACCTGGGTCTTGTGGGCGACTCGGCGCAGGTGTGCCGTGCGCTGCACGACCAGCTGCTGGACAAGGTATCCCCTAACCCGGATCGGCTGGAACAGATCGCGCGCGCCAAGGCGGTGGCCTGGAATGCGTTGCAGAGCGTACAACCGCAAATGGCTTATCTCGATGTGATCCGCCAGGTGCTGCCGCGTGACGGTTTCTACGTTCCCGAACTGTCCCAGATGGGCTTCACCACCTGGGTTGGCGGCCTGCCGGTGTACCAGCCACGCACCTACGTTGAAGGCGGTTTCCAGGGTACCCTGGGATATGGCTTCCCCACCGCGCTGGGGGTGAAAGTGGCCAACCCGGACAAGGCCGTGGTCTCCGTCAGTGGTGATGGTGGATTCATGTTCGGCGTGCAGGAACTGATGACCGCCGCCGAATTCAACATCGGGCTGGTCAGCATCGTGGTTAACAATCGCTCCTACGGCAATGTGCGCCGCGATCAGCAAATGGGGTTTGGCAGCCGCTTCAGCGGCTCCGAGTTGAAGACACCGGACTTCGTCAAACTGGCGGAAAGTTTCGGGGTACGCGGCTACCGCGTCGACAGCCCCCAGGCTCTCAAGCCGGTCCTGGCCAAGTGTATCGAACTGAACCAGCCCTGCCTGATCGAAATCCAGTCTGAGCGCGGCCTGGAAGGCTCCCCCTGGCCGTTCATCCATCCGCAGGGACCGCTGGAGTCCGTCTGATACCTTGAGCCAAACGACTCCCGAGCCCGCCGGCAGGCCTTTCAGGCCTGTCGTTGGCCCTGGGCGCAACTAGCGAGGTGTTTTGCGGCCGGTCAACATGGCGGCCGTCCATCGTCCCTGGGTTACCGAGGCCTGCACCAGCTCTTCAACCAGCTCGGCAATTTTTTCCGACAGGAAAGAAGGTTTGCT
This sequence comes from Marinobacterium sp. MBR-111, assembly GCF_040547585.1. NCBI lineage: Bacteria > Pseudomonadati > Pseudomonadota > Gammaproteobacteria > Oceanospirillales > Oceanospirillaceae > Marinobacterium > Marinobacterium sp. MBR-111. The sequence continues at coordinate 50,896 of NZ_JBEPQA010000008.1, read as the reverse complement.
GTTGCTGCGTTCGGCCAGATATAACGTCCGGGTCGGCTCGGGGTTCACAATCCGCCGCACCACCAGTTCTCCCCTCTGCAACTGTTCAGAGACCAGGACCTGAGGCGCAACGGTACAACCGATGGCCGCTTCCAGCCCGCCGATGGTGGCGGCAACAGAGGCCAGACGCACCGTACTGGCCCGTTCCAGCGAATGCAGCAGTTGCGGTTTATCCATCAGGGCACGCGAGAAGGTGCCACTCGACAACAGCATCAAGGGGTAGCGCGTCAGGTCCTTGAATTCCAGCGGGTCGGGGGCATCGCCCAGCAGACTGGGATGGCCGATGAAATAGAGCTGCTCATCCAGCAACGGCTTCTGCCGGATACGCTCATCCTGCGGCGGATTATACAGCAGCGAGAACTCGCATTGTTCCGTCACCAGATGATCAAACCCGAGTCCCGAAAGCGCTTCCTTCAGCACCAGGATAACGGCCGGATAACGCTCCCGTACGGTTTTCATCAGCTCAACGCCAATCACCTTGATCACGCTGTATGGCATCCCTACCGTGATCTCGCCGGACAACACCTTGCCACCACTTTTGACATCATCCTCGGCCATAGTCAGGCGCTTGAAGATATCGATCGCATGCACGTACAGGCGCTCGCCGGCAGCCGTCGGATCCATGCCACGGGGACGACGTTTGAACAGGGTCGTGCCCAGTTCATCTTCCAGTCGTGACAGATGATGGCTGACGGCCGACTGGGCCACGTTGCAGTGATCCGCCGCATGGGAGAGGTTGCGGAGTTCGTAGATCGCGACGAAGTATTTCAGCTGTCTCAGGTCCATGGTTCTTTTTTTTAGATGGCATCGTTATGAATAATATATTTTTAAGATTCTAGGTACGACGCTATAACTTGTCCATCAGTCAACTGGAGACAGGTATGAATAACAATAAACCCCTTTCTGGAGTCCGCGTCGTTGAAATGAGCCATATGATCATGGGGCCATCCTGCGCCATGTTCCTGGCTTTCATGGGTGCCGAGGTCATCAAGATCGAGCCGCCTGAAGGTGACAAGACCCGCAACCTGACCGGTATGGGACGAGGCTTTTTCCCGACATTCAACCGTGGCAAGAAATCCGTCACCCTCGACCTCAAGGCTGAATCCGACCGCGCTCAGCTGCACCAGTTGCTGGCAAGCGCCGATGTTTTCATCGAAAACTTCCGTGACCAGTCCCTGGAAAAAATGGGGCTCTCCCCTGCCCAGCTGCAGGAGAAACACCCCGCTCTGGTCATCGCCTCCTGCAAGGGCTTCCTGCACGGCCCGTATGAAAACCGTACCGCCATGGATGAGGTTGTACAGATGATGACCGGCATGGCCTACATGACCGGCCCGACCGGCAGACCGCTGCGTATCGGTTCGTCCGCCAATGACATCATGGGAGGCCTGTTCGGCGCTTTCGCCGTCGTATCCACCCTGCTGGCGCGTCAGCGGGACGGCAAGGGGCATGCGCTGCGTATCGGCCTGTTCGAGAACTGCCTGTTCCTGGTCGCCCAGCACATGGTCCAGTTCGACCTTGAAGGTACCGAAGAGCCGCCGATGCCGGAGCGCAATTTCTCCTGGCCGGTGTACGACATCTTCGACACCAGCTCCGGCAAACAGATCTTTATCGGCGCCGTGACCGAAGGCCAGTGGCGCGCCCTGTGCAAGGTACTGGGCCTGAAGGAGCTGCTCGACGATGAGCGTCTGCAGAACCGCCCCGACCAGATCAAGGCACGCAGTTGGACCATCCCGCTGATCGCCAAGGCTGTCGCTACCCAGTCTTTCGAAGACCTGGCCGTTGCGCTTGAGGAGCAGGGGCTGCCGTTCTCTCCCATTTCTCGTCCAGCCGAAATGTATGACGACATTCATGTAAACCGCCCCAACGGCCTCTTTGTATCACACGATCAGGAGCGCAGCTTCCGCGCCCCGGGCCTCCCTGTCGAGATCGATGGCAACCCGTTCCTGCCGGACAATCTGGATCTGCCCGAGATCGGGGAGCACAACGCCGAATTTTTTACCCCTAACCCGGCACAGGCCTGAGCAGGAGTCACACGCATGAGTCGCATAGAGACCCTCTACCCCAAAAACCGGGTTACCATCCGTGAAGTCGGCTTGCGCGACGGCATCCAGATGGCCGAGGTTTACCCCGATACCGAGCAGAAAACGCGCTGGATCAAGGCCGAATATGACGCTGGCGTACGCCATTTCGAGATCGGTTCTTTTCTGCCGGCCAGCCGTTTCCCCCAGTTTGCCGACATCCGCGAGATCATCGACTATACCCACAGCCTGCCCGGTGCCGTAGCCATTGCCCTGGTACTGAACGAGCGTGGTATAGAGGACGCCCTCAAGGCCAATGTGGATGAGCTGACCGTAGTCATGTCTGCCACAGAGGAACACAATCAGGCCAATGCCCGTCGCAGCCGCGAAGACAGCATTCAAGCGATCCGGCATGCGGTTGAACTGCGTGACAGGATCAACCCGAAAGCGGTGATCAATGCGGGGATCTCAATGGCCTTTGGCTGCTCCATTGCAGGCCAGGTCGACCCCGATGAAGTAGTCCGCATTGCCCAGGCCTGCCTGGATGCAGGTGTGGACAGTGTAGGTTTAGCCGACACCGTGGGATACGGCGGGCCGGTAGAGGTCAAAGCCGTGTGCGAGCGCATGACCCAGGTGCTGTCCGGGATTCCCTATGTCGTACACCTGCACAACACCCGTGGCACCGGCCTGGCCAATGCGGCGGCGGCACTGGAGGCCGGCGCAACCATCTTTGATGCCTCCCTCGGCGGTTTGGGCGGCTGTCCCTTCGCCCCGGGCGCAACCGGTAATGTGGTGATTGAGGACCTGGCCTATCTGACCGAGAAGATGGGATTCGCGACCGGTATCGACATTGATCGACTGGTCCAGGCCCGCGCACTGATCCAGGAGAGCATGCCGGACGAGCCCATGTACGGCGATATCGCCAAGTCAGGTTTACCCAAGAATTTTGCCTATTGCTCATGATGCCCGAACTCTGACGGGCCAGCCGAACGTTCATACGCGAGACGATAATAAAACCCAGGAGCGTAACCATGAAAACAACAATAACCACATCCTTGCTGAGTGCCTCTGTCCTGTTCTCAGGAGCAGCTGCTGCAACCGAAACCATACGCTGTGCGCATCAGTTCCCGCCCACACACACCATCGGCCAGGCCATTGACAAGTGGGCCGCCGAAATCGAAACCCAGTCCAAGGGTGAACTCAAGGTTGAAGTCTATCCCGCCAACAGTCTGGTTTCCGCCAAGGAGGTCATCCCTGCCGTTGCCAAGGGAGATATCGAGTGCGGCTTTGCCATCAACTTCAGTTGGGGGCGTACCCTGCCGGCCATGCTGGTGACCACGGCACCCTTTGCCTTCAGCGACGTGGAAGTATGGAAGCGATGGCCCACCTCCGAGGCAGCACACTTCCTTGAGCGCAAGCTGGAAAGCAAGGGGCTGAAAAACCTGACCTGGATGTTCCAGACCAATACCTCGGTGTTCACCACCAACGGCAAATTTCTCAACACTCCGGCAGACTTCGAGGGCGTCAAGATCAGAGGCGTAGTACCTCCGTTCAATGCCGGGCTGGAAAAGATGGGCGCCTCACCGGTCTCCATGTCCGGCGGAGAAGTCTACCAGGCGCTGTCCACAGGGGTTATCGATGCGGCCCTGACCGATATCGCAGCCGCCGTCAGCCGCAAGTACTACGAAGTACAGGATCATATGACGGTATTCCCGATCATTTCGGTGTACGCACATGGCTTTGCCAATCCTCGCTGGTACAGCAAGCTTTCGGACGAAAACAAGCAGGTATTGCAGGCAGCGGGTCTGAAGGGGGCTGAGTGGGCTCTGGAACTGTCCGAGGAAGCCGTTGCCGATGCGCCACAGCAGTTGCGTGACAAGGGCGTCAACCTTCACTACGCCACCGCCGAAGAACAACAGGCGCTGTCCGACGTCATGCTGCCGGCGTTCAACGCGTCCTTTGCCAAATGGGCCGGTGATGATACCGATGAGTTGATCAAGCTGATCGAAAAGCTGCATTAAACCCCCCGGGTGGTCACGGACATGAACATGTTATTCATTCTGCTGCGTGTATTACCCAGACTGGGAGGGGCACTCAGTGCCCTTCTCATTCTCGTGGTGCTTGCACTGATCAGCTACGCCGTACTCATGCGGTACTTCTTCAACGCACCTTTGACCTGGTCGGACGAGATGCTCGGATACCTGATGGTAGCGACGGCGTTCCTCGGTCTGAGTTCGGTGTTGCTCGATGACCGGCACATCGCGATCGACCTGCTGACACCCCGCTTTTCAGGCCCGGTGCAGAAAGTCTGCAACCTGTTGGGGTATGCGGTCGTGTTTAGCGTGGCCGCTGTCTTCTTGTATGCCTCTTGGGAAACTCTGAGCTTCAACCGCGACTTCGGGCTTTACTCGGTGGGCGAATTGGATGCTCCCATCTGGGTGACACAGATTCCCATGGCCATAGGCTCGGCTCTATTGGCACTGGCGGCCGCCACCAAATTTCTTGAGCGTCTGTTCAACATCACCCCGGAGAGCCGCTCATGACCACGATCCTGATTTTTGTCGGCCTTTTGGCACTACTGCTGGCCGGCGTACCCATTTTTGCGGCCCTGGCCGCAACCGGCATCGCCGTGCTGGCCTTTTTTGGTGAAAATGTTACCGCCATCGGTGATACCCTCTATGCCACCATGGACAAGAGCATCCTGGCGACCATCCCTCTGTTTGTCTTCATGGCACAGGTGATGATCCGGGGGCACGTGATCGACGACCTCTACCAGTTTGCCCATAACCTGATCGGCCATATCAAGGGCGGTCTGGGCGTGGCAACCGTGCTGTCCTGTACCATTTTTGCATCCATCTCCGGCTCCTCAGTGGCTACCGCCTTGTCTATCGGCTCCAGCGCTATCCCACAGATGGAAAAGTACGGTTACCAGCGCAAGTCAGCGCTGGGGGTTGTCGCCGCCGGTGGTACTCTGGGGATTCTGATCCCGCCCTCGGGCCCGATGATCCTCTACTCCATCGTCACGGACGCCTCCATCGGTGCGCTCTTCCTCGCGGGCCTGATCCCCGGGTTGCTGATCGCTCTGCTGTTCTCGGCGTACTGCGTTATCAGTGCCTACCGGGGCAAGATGTCTTCACCCGAATATCCGGGTCATGCCACCGTGCTGCAAAGTGCCAAAAAGGCGTTCTGGGCGTTAATGATGCCGCCGTTCGTCATGGGCGGTATCTATCTGGGCGTTTTCACCCCCGGTGAGGCCGCTGCAGCCGGCTCGTTCTATGCTTTGATCGTCGCCACCTTCATCTACCGCCGTTTCCGGTTCAAGGAACTGAAACAGTCGTTGATGGAAACCATGCAGGTCTCGTTGATGGTGTTTGCCATCATTCTGGGTGCCCACATCTTCGGGCATGCGATCACCATCATCCGCCTGCCGGCCGAAATCGCCGAGTGGGTTATCGGTGTCGGTTTCTCCAAGTGGGGCTTCATCCTCATGGTCATGGCCATCATCTTCGTGATGGGCATGTTCCTGGAATCGATCGCGATCATCCTGATCACCACACCGATTCTGCTGCCAGCCATGGTCGCGCTGGATATTGACCTGATCTGGTACGGCGTACTGCTGATGGTGAATCTGGAACTGGCGATGATCACCCCACCGGTGGGCATGAACCTGTTCGTGATCAAGGGCATCACTCAGGCTCCGCTGTCCGAGGTCATTTCAGGCTCGATTCCCTATGTCCTGCTGATGCTGGCAGGCCTGGCGCTGCTGATCCTGATCCCCGATATTGCGACTTTTCTGCCCTATGGTGCCGGGTATGGGCAGTAACCCGAACTATCACCTCTGGAGGCTCTCGATCGGCCAACACTGGTCGAGAAGCATCCGCGGCCTCGCCATACCGCCCCCCTTACCGGTCGAACTTTGCTGATTCTGGCCACTTTGGCCAGCACCTATAGACCTGAGCGGAACACCCGCCACTGACCCTGCCCGACACGCATGACGTGGCGGTCGAGCTGCCCCTCGGGTCCGGGAAGAGAACCCCTCATACGAGTATAAATATCATGACCAACATGACCGGTGGCGAAGCCATTATCGAATCTGTCGTCGCAAACGGCGTGGATACCATTTTCGGTATCCCCGGTGCACAGATCTATCCCCTGTTTGACGGTATCTACAAACAAAAGCTCAACCTGATCGTGCCACGCCACGAACAGGCCGCCGCCTACATGGCGATGGGATATGCCAAATCGTCTGGCAAGACCGGTACTTTCGCCGTGGTCCCCGGCCCCGGCATTCTCAATACGACGGCGGCGCTCTGCACCGCGATGGGCAACTGTAGCCCGGTGGTCGGTCTGACCGGCCAGATTCCCGGCAGTTTTCTGGGCAAGGGGCGCGGCCACCTGCATGAACTGAAAGACCAGCCCGGCACCCTGAGATCGATTATCAAGGATGCCTTCAGCATTACCGATCCCCGGCAGACCGAGGCTGTCGTTAACCGGGCCTATGCCACAGCGGCACAGGGGCGACCGGGACCGGTCACCGTGGAAATGTGTTGGGACACCATGGCGGCACCGGCCGAATTCGAACCGCCTGCTGCGGTTGTACCGACAGCTGACACGCCGGACATAGACCTGGACAGCCTCGCAGCGGCCGCCCGCATGATCGCCCAGGCCCGCAAGCCGATGATCATGTGCGGCGCCGGTGCCCTGCATGCGTCCGAAGACGTCTCCGCACTGGCCGAGTTGCTCAACGCTCCGGTAACAGCCTTCCGCAGTGGCCGCGGCGTGGTAGCAGAAGACCATCATCTAGGCGTTGCTTCACTCGCGGCTCGCCAGCTGTGGGATGACTGCGATCTGCTGATCGGTATCGGGTCACGGCTGGAGATGCCCTACATGCGCTGGGGCAACTACATGCAGTACGAGTCCAAGCCCTCCAGCGGCCCCAAACTGATTCGTATCGACATCGACCCGGCTCAGATGGAGACCTTCGCTCCGGACCTGGGCATCGTCGGTGACTCGGCCCATGTGTGTCGCCTGCTTGTTGACCGACTGCAAAGTCTGGTTTCTCCCGCCCCGGATCGGCTGGACGAAATTGCCCGCGCCAAGGCAGTCGCCTGGAATGCATTGCAAAAGGTCCAACCACAGATGGCCTATCTGGATGTCATCCGCCAGGTACTGCCGCGTGACGGCTTTTATGTGCCGGAGCTGTCCCAGATGGGCTTCACCACCTGGGTCGGTGGCCTGCCGGTGTACCAGCCACGCACCTTTGTCGAAAGCGGTTATCAGGGCACTCTGGGGTACGGTTTTCCGACGGCACTGGGCGTGAAAGTCGCCAATCCGGATAAGGCTGTGGTATCAGTCTGCGGTGATGGCGGCTTCATGTTCGGCGTGCAGGAGTTGATGACGGCGGTTGAATTCAACATCGGTGTAGTCACCATCGTGGTCAACAACCATTCCTACGGCAACGTCCGCCGCGACCAGGAAATGGGCTACGGTGGCCGTTTCTGTGGTTCGGAGCTGCAGACCCCGGATTTCGTCAAGATGGCCGAAAGCTTCGGTGCCCGTGGCTACCGTGTCAGCACCCCGGCGGAACTCAAGCCAGTACTCGCCACATGCATCGAACTGGATCAGCCCTGTCTGATCGAGATTCAATCTGAACGCGGTCAGGAAAGCTCCCCCTGGGAGTTTATCCACCCGCAGGGCACCCTGTAATCAGCGCCGCCAAGGGAAGACCAGCATGAAACACTATCCAATGATCCTTAATGGCCACGCCATTGACAGTAACGACCACCTGCCGGTGGTAAACCCTGCAACCGGTGAAATCTTTGCCACCTGTGCCCGGGCCAGTGATCACCATGTCGATACCGCCGTCCATGCCGCCAAAATAGCCTTCGACGCCTGGTCAAAACGGCCGGATGCGGAACGCAAAGCGCTGATCCACCAGCTCGGCACCCTGATTGAACAACACAAGGACGAACTGATTGAACTGGTCGTCCGCGAAACCGGAAAACCGGTGGTCGGGCTGGGTGGCGCAGGTGCCACCATGGAAGTAATGGGAGCCTCGGCCTGGTCTCATGTCACCGCCGATATCGACCTGCCGGACGAGACCATTCAGGATGACGAAATGGCACTGGTCGCGGTGACACGCAAGCCGTTAGGCGTGGTGGCCTCGGTCACGCCCTGGAACTGGCCACTGCTGATCGCCATCTGGCACCTGATTGCCGCCATCCGCGTCGGTAATACGGTAGTGATCAAACCTTCGGAGTTGACACCGCTGGCGACAGCCCGTTTCGTCGAACTGGCCAACGACGTCCTGCCACCGGGTGTACTCAATATCGTGATGGGTGAAGGCAATATCGGCCAGCGCCTGACCTCGGCACCGGCCGTCAGCAAGGTGGTCTTCACCGGCTCCACCGCCACCGGGAAGCGCATCATGGCATCGGCGTCCAACAGCCTTAAGCGGCTGGTGCTGGAACTGGGTGGCAACGATGCCGCTATCGTGCTGCCGAACACTGACCTGGACCGCGTGGCCGATGATATTTTCGCAGCCGCTTTTCACAACAACGGCCAAACCTGTGCCTGCCTGAAACGGCTTTATGTGCATGAGCGGCAGTACGATGAATTGTGCCAGCGTCTGGTAGCCATTGCCCGCGGCATCAGGGTCGGCAATGGACTGGACGCGGATACGGAACTCGGCCCGGTTCAGAATGAGGCCCAGCGCCGTATCGTTGAAAATCTGGTTGCCTCAGCAGTACGTGAAGGCGGTCAGGTTCTGTGCGGCGGTGAACGTGGTGAAGGCGCGGGATACTTCTACCTTCCAACCCTGGTAGCCGGCCTCACCAACGGCTGTGAGCTGGTCGATCAGGAACAGTTCGGCCCGGTGCTGCCCATCATCCGTTACGCTTCCGTCGAAGAGGCGATCAAGCTCGCCAACGACAGTCCCAACGGGCTGGGCGGTTCCGTCTGGGGGGATGATCTGGTGGCTGCCGAACAGGTGGGCCGCCTGCTGGAGTGTGGTACTGTCTGGATCAATGGCCACGGCGGGGTGCAACCGGATGCGCCCTTTGGTGGTGTAAAAGAGTCCGGATTCGGGGTCGAGTTTGGCCGCTACGGCCTGGAAGAGTGCACCTCTATCCAGACCGTCAAAATTCACCGTCAGTAATCGATACAGGCTGCCCACCTGGCGGCCAGGCCCTTTTACTGGATATCCAATCGAGCTGAGAAGAGTTAACCATGGCGATATATGAATACGACAGGCAGCGCCCCGAGATGGACAGTGATACCTACGTGCACGAGCAGGCCACCCTGATCGGACAGGTCAAACTGGCCCCCGGCGCCAGCGTCTGGCCACAGGCGGTCCTGCGCGCCGACAACGAGCCGATCCATATTGGCACCGGCAGCAACATTCAGGACGGTGCCGTGCTGCATACCGATCCGGGGTATCCACTCAACATCGGTGCAGGGGTCACCATCGGCCATCAGGCGATGCTGCACGGCTGCACCATCGGCGACAACTCGCTGGTCGGCATCCAGGCGGTGGTTTTGAACGGTGCCAGGATCGGCAAGAATTGCCTTGTCGGCGCCGGAGCCCTGGTTACCGAAGGCAAGGAATTTCCGGATAACTCGCTGATCCTGGGCAGCCCGGCCAAAGCGGTCAAAACCCTGGACGACCAGGCGATCCAGGCACTGCGTGACAACGCCCGACATTACGAGGACAAGTCGCGTGCCTATCCATCGCTGTTGAAGCGTCTCGACTCGCCAAGCTGATCCCGCCACCAGACGTTGGAGGCGAAGCCGGTTCCGATTCGGCTTCCCTCTCCTCCCGACTCACGATGTCCCCCTGCTCTGACCTCACCCGACCAGTTTGACCGGTCCTGACACCCTTTGGCAGCCATGGCAAACAGCGTTACGACAAAAAACATGCCTCTCTATATGATAATAATTTGTATTTGAATTTAGATTTTTAGCCTTTATCATAGCCTATCAAACGTTGCTGCCCCCATCTGGAAACAAAACCGTTCCTCACCGGTGTCATCAACGTCGACACCAGCAAGACAACAACAGGCATAACAATGGCACAGGATTTTTCCAAACGACTGGCGGCAGCAGGTCTGTCTTTCCCGCTTATGGCAGGCAGCGGCCTGGCACTGGCCAACACTGAAACAGAACCGGCCCGCATGAGCCAGGAAACGCTGGTAATCACCGGCTCCGGTGCCCAGGTCCATCTGACCGACGAGTTTGCTGGTGGTCAGGTGGCACGTGGCAGCCGTAACGGCATTTTGGGCAATATCGACTACATGGACTCGCCGTTCAGCAGCACCGCCTACACGGCGGATTTCATCGACAATCAGCAGGCTGGCAGCGTCGGCGAAGTGCTCGCACGCGATCCTGGTGTCCAGCTGACCAAAGGGTACGGCAACTTTCAGGAAGTCTACATGTTGCGTGGTTTTCCGACCTACTCGGATGACATCACCGTCAACGGTCTGTACGGCATTCTGCCGCGTCAGATGCTGTCCACCGCCATGGTGGAGCGGGTCGAGGTGTTCCGCGGCTCCTCTGCTTTCGTCAATGGTGCGGCTCCCGGTGGCAGCGGTGTCGGCGGCTCGATCAACATCATTCCCAAGCGTCCGGGTAACCAAGCGATTACCGATCTCAGCCTCGGCTATGAAGATGACACCCGTTACACCACCGCCGTCGATGCTTCGCGTCGTTTCGGTGAGGATGAACAGTGGGGCGTCCGGGTCAACGGCCTGACCACCAACGGCGAAGGTTCAATCGAAGATGAAGACCGCTCCCTGGATGCGCTGTCGCTGGCCACCGATTATGAGTCCGACAATTTTCTGATGAACGCCAACCTGGGCTATCAGAAGGATCGTCTCGACACCCCACGGCCGCAGGTAACTCCGACCGGTGCCCTTCCCGATGCCCCGGATGCCGACAGCAATTACGCTCAGGACGGCACCTACTCCGAAGAGGAGGACCTGTTCGGTACCCTGCGCGGCGAATGGCAGCTGTCCAATAACGCCTCCGCCTGGATCGCCGGCGGCTTCCGCGAAAGCGAGGAGCACAATGTTCTGATGAACCCCAGAAGCACGGCTAATGGCACGCTGAGCGGTTACCGTTTCGACAACGCTCGTGAAGACTCCGTCCGCTCTGCCGATGCCGGTATACGCCTGTTCATGGATGGCGAACTGGTGTCACACGAATTTGTCGTCTCGGCAGCCATTAGCCGTCAGGAAGTGCGCAACGGCTGGAACTTCAGCAGCTTCACCCGCTCACCGATGGGCTCTCTGGACGCTCCGGATACCGATAACCTTCCCGCGATGACCCCATTCTACCCCGGCGGCAGCCTGGATAATCCCCAGCGTGACGAAGTCTCCATCCAGCGCAGCCTGGCCCTGGCCGATACATTGCGCATGCTGGACGACCGCCTCGCCCTGACCCTGGGCCTGCGTTACCAGGATCTGGAGACACGTGACTACGACATCAACACCAACGACGCCCTGTCCGAGCAGTCCGCACACGCCTGGACCCCGGCGCTGGGTGTGGTGTACGCCCTGAACCCGGAAGTTTCCCTGTACGCCAACTATGCGGAAAACCTGCAGAAAGGCTCATCGGCCAGCTCAACCTATGGTGCCCAGCCTGTCACCAATGCCGGCAGCATTCTCGATCCCTTCCGCGGCGAACAGATGGAAGCGGGTGTGAAGCTGGATCTGGGCAACCTGGGTGCTACCTTCAGCCTGTTCACGGTGAACCGCCAGAACGGCATCTATCGTGACAACGGCAACGGCAGCTACACCTTTACCAATGACGGCGAACGCGTCAGTCAGGGCGTGGAGATCACCACTTTCGGCGAGCCCGTGCCCGGCCTGCGCCTGCTGGGCGGCCTGACCTGGATAGATGCCACCTATGAAGATACCCAGGACGGCATTAACGACGGTAAAACGGCGATCGGCGTGCCCGAATGGCAGGCCAAGTTGTCCGGCGAGTACAGTCCTGCCAGCCTGAACGGCATCACCTTTGATGCGGGCCTGATCTACACCGGCAGCCAGCAGGCCGACCTGGCCAACACGCAGAAGATCGATGCCTGGACCCGAGTTGATACTGGTGTGCGCTATGTCACCCAAGTGGGCCAGCAGCAGCTGACCCTTCGAGCCCGTGTCGAAAACCTGTTCGACGAATCCTACTGGAGCAGCGTAGGTGGTTCGGGTGACAGCTATAACTACCTGACGCTCGGCAGCCCGCGTACTCTTTCACTCAACGCCACCCTGAGCTTCTAAGCGGTACTGAACATGCACTATACCGCCATGCAAACCTGGGCCTGGGTGCACAAGTGGAGCAGTCTGGTCTGCACGGCATTTTTGTTGATGCTGTGTCTGACCGGGCTACCGCTGATCTTCCATGACGAGATCGATGAATTCTTTTCCCCGTCCGATTGGCAGCCCGCCAATCCGGGGGCGGAGCTGATGTCGCTGGACCAGATTGTCCGCATTGCGCAGGACAACCGCCCCGGAGAACGGCCGCTGTACCTGAGTTTCGATATCGACCGGCCGGTGGTCAATGTGACCACCGCACCGCCAACGGACAGCAACCAGCCGGACTTTCACCTGATGCCCTATGACCTCACCAGCGGCGATCAGGTCCCCTTTCCGGAAGATGCCAGCTCGGCAGTGATGCACTTCCTGTTGCAACTGCATACAGACATGTTCCTGGGGCTGCCGGGCATGCTGTTTCTGGGATTTATGGGCCTGCTGTTTGCAGTCGCCACGGTCTCGGGCATCGTGCTCTACGCGCCGTTCATGCGCAAGATTCCGTTCGGGACCCTGCGACGTGAAAAGTCCCGCCGACTGCTCTGGCTGGACTATCACAACCTGCTGGGCGTGGTGACGATTGTCTGGGCACTGTTGGTCGGTCTGACCGGGGTGGTGAACACTCTGGAGGAACCGATAATCGATGGCTGGCGCAACGCCGAACTGGATGACCTGATCAAGCAGCATCAATCCGTCGAAAGCATCGAGCACTGGGCCTCGGTGGATGAGGCCGTGGCCAGCGCCCTGACGCTGGCACCGGATATGGAACCCCAGTTCATCGCGTTTCCCGGCGCACGCTATTCCACGCCCGGGCATTTCGCCGTGTTTCTGCACGGGCGCACGCCGGTGACCGAACACATCATCTTGCCAGTACTGGTCAACGCCCGTACCGGCGAAGTTGAAGGGCGCCGCGAGATGCCCTGGTACGCCAAAACTTTGGCCCTGTCGGGGCCGCTACACTTTGGCGATTACGGCGGGATGACGCTGAAAGTGATCTGGGCTCTGCTTGATCTGGTCCTGATCGCCGTGCTGATTTCCGGCCTCTATCTCTGGCTCAAACGCGGTACTGGCCGCTCCAAAGTCACAAGCGATCTACAATCACTTGAGGAACAAACGGCATGATCTGGCGAATCTTTGGCTGGCCGATCATCATCGGCCTGGTGTCCGCCGCCGGCTTCGCCACCACTCTGCTGGCCAGCTCGGAACAGGATCTGCTGCCGGCACTGGCCTGCGGCGCGGGACTGCTGCCGATACTGATCTTCCTGTTGCGCCAGCCCCCACGTCGCTAGTCGGTACCTGCCGGGTCCCTCACTCCTCGTCGTAGCCCTTGAGCAGGCGACGCAAATACCAGAACAGTCCCACTGCCAACAACGGCACCAGCAGGCTCAGCCCCAGCGACAGCTGGCGTTCCAGTTCGGTATCGCCCAGGATGTTTCTCAGCGTACGGTCGATCAGGTCGAAGGCGTAGTAGGTCACCACGATGACGGTGAAGCTTTCCAGTTTGGCCTGCATGCGGATCTGACGACGGGCACGCTTGTTCAGCCCTTCCAGCAGGTCCTTGTTCTGCCCCTCGATGGAGAGATCCACCTGAGAGCGGACCAGGTCGGTGGAACGGGCGATTCGCTTCGACAGCCGTTCAATACGTTCACCGGTCGCCTTGCAGGTACGCCGGGCCGGGTCCAGCCGCCGATCCATGAACTGCTCGATGGTCTGAATCCCCTCCAGCCGTTCCTCGCGCAGCTCTTCGATGCGACTGTACATCAGGGCAAAATAGGCTTCTGAAGCCGCCAAACGGTTGGCACTGCGGGCGGACAGATCCTCCACCCGCGCCGCCTGCTGCATCAGCTGGTGTATCAGCTCTGCCGGTTCACGGCGTGCTTCGGCAATCGAGGCCACGGTTTCCGCCAGTGCCTGATCCAGCGCGGTCACCTCGGGCATCACCTCATTGCTCAAGGGCAGTCCCAGCAATGCCATATGCCGGTAGGTGTCGATTTCACAAATACGCTGCAACAGCCGCCCACAGCGGTAGTCGATCATCTTCGGCTGCTGCAGCACCAGCACACGACTCATGCGACTGTCAGAACGTTCACGAAAGTCAGTGAACACCTGTCCCGCCGCCCCCATCACCGAGGAACCGGACACCTGGTGATCGTTGAAGTGCTGCTCCAGCAACGGCTCCGGATCAGTTCCTACATCGGGTTGGCAGATCACCTCCACACCACAGAGATAGGCTCCCGGTAGCTGTTCGCGTTCCTCATCGGTGAAGGCGGGAGGTTCTGTGGTTGCCAGCGCATAGAGGGTCAGACTGTAAAATTCGCCATGCGGTTCAAAGCGCAACGCCCAGCGGTCATTCCGCGTGAAGAAAAAGCCTTCGCTATTCTGCGGCAACGGCAGGCTTTTCAGGCTGGCCAGCTGTCGTACACTGCGGTTCACCGCTTCCTCTGCCACACCCTCGTACAGAATTGCCTGGTGACACAGCGCCAGTGGGCCGCTGAGTTTATGAAACGGGCGCGCATGGACTTCAGCAACGATTTGGTCACGCAGTGAATGGTCGTGCATACTGGCGAAGCTCCCGGACAGCAGGGTGAAAGTGTTAACAGGCAGCATACCAGACACGGATTAAGGAGTTATGCACGGATGTCTTTGGATGAAACGCACACCCTGCAAGACTGAGCACCAGGTTATACACGGGTCCCTACAGCCAAAACTAGACACTTGGTCTAATTATTCCGATAATTCGTGCATCCGTTACAGAACGAGCCCACATGAATTTGACAACACCCGAACGCCCGGCACGCCGCCGCGGCCGGCCACCCAAGAACAGCGCCCGCCCCTACTCCGAAGTGCGCCAGGCACTGGTTCAGTCGGGGCTTGCCATGCTGACCGAGAAGGGCTACAGCTCCGTCGGTATCGACGAGATCCTGCGTTCTGTCGATGTCCCCAAGGGGTCCTTCTACCACTACTTCAAGAGCAAGGAAGAGTTCGGCCAGGAGCTGATTGGCGCCTACGGTCAATATTTTGCCCGCAAGCTGGACCGCTTTCTGCTGGATGACGCCTTTGCACCGCTGCAACGCATCCGCAACTTCGTGCAGGATGCCAGCGAGGGCATGACACGCCACCAGTTCCGACGTGGCTGCCTGATCGGCAACCTGGGCCAGGAAATGAGCCTGCTGCCGGAGTCCTTCCGGGGACAACTGAAAGCGGTGTTCGAGGACTGGCAACAGAGAACAGCGGACTGCCTGAGAGCGGCTCAGGCATGTGGCGAGCTATCGACCGCTCAGGATTGCGACCAGCTGGCCGAGTGGTTCTGGATCGGTTGGGAAGGCGCAGTACTCAGAGCCAAGCTGGAGGCGTCACCCGAACCCTTACAGCGCTTTGCCAGCGGCTTTTTCCAGCTGCTGCAGCCCGGTGCCGATTAAGCCGTCACTGACTCAGTTCCACTTTGAAGGGCCGCTGACAGAATTTTGCGAGAGACTGGCCACGCTCTTCCATTTCGCTGAGCGCTCTTTTGCGCATCAGGATGACCCGTTGTCCATCGTCCATGATCACAACCAGACTGAAACCATGTCGCTCGAGAAAGGTTTTAGTCACGCAAAACCCCGCAATCCGATCCAGCGGCAACTCTGACCGCGCAATGGGATACAGGCTACTGAGATGATGCGTCAGCGTCCCCTTGTTCTTGTCGATCAACAGGTAATGACGCACACACAATCCATGCAAGGCCAAAGTCGCTACCAGGGCCCAGCTCAGAATAACCGGAAACTCACTGGAGAGGCCCAGGTACACCATCAGCAGTGCCGCCAGCATGAATGGAATCGCGACAATCCGGAGTTTGCGCGTCAGAACAAGCTTACCGATATTAGGTGACGACGACGTCCAGGCACTCATCCTAGGCCCCTCCCTTGTTCGCAAGCAGGCTCAATATCACACCCAACACAAGAAAGACCGGGAAAGGCAGTGCCAGCTTGAGAAATATCCGCTGATCCCAAACAGAAGCGTATTTCGTCTGGGCGTCCGTGATGGAGGCACTGGATTCGTACTCAGCTCTACTGTCAGCCAAGGGAGATTTGGAGCCGTGAGCGACCTTTTCAGGATCTGCATCGTTAAGTGAGCTCGTTTCCCGTTGGCTTTGAAGTTCAATTTCTTCTGGCCACTGGGACACGCGATCAAACGCGGGCACAGCGAAATACTGGTGAATGAATCTTGCCAGCTGACGCGTCTCGTCGAGGCTGCCGATGGTGTATTTTTGACCGGCAATCTCAAGCAGGCAGCCTTCCGAGAGTTCCGCGATGGGCGCGACCACCGCACGCTGGTTTGCCAGCGCCCCTTGCGACTGCACGGATCTGCCAAGCCCCCACCAGGACTTTTCAAGTTGTATCGTACGACCGGCAGCATCCAGCACCAGGTGTCGTCGTACACCCAACGCAAGAGCCGTAAAGAAGATGAGAAAAACAGAAGTGCCGATGTAGAAAACCTGCTCGATGCCATCAAGCACGACCGACATCAGCAAGGATCCCAGCAAACAGACCAGCGCAATAGCACCCCAGATAATCCACTTCACTTGGCCTGAGGTTCTGAAATAGAACTGGTTGTCAGACGTTCGCTTCAGGTGCATTCGAGCACCCTTGCTTAACGCGAGATAGTCCGCCTGTTGCGACATAGCCCTTCCCTGAGTCATTGATGGTCACATTCTGGCCGAGCATCTTAACACGGGATCGCCCTGTCAATTCACAGGCCTGATTGATCTCCTCAATGTCAGCAGGCGATGACTGAAGCGACTGGCTTTATAGATCGCGATCTGTCCCCGGACTCATCCAGCAATGCTCGCAGCGACTGACATATCCACCAAAAATGAAGATCACCAGGCGCATCCTGCCCCTGGTGAATCAACTCAGCGCGGCTGGCGACCGAGGTTGTAGAACTCGGCATTCGGGCGCATGCTGGTCACGTTGGCCATACGGTTCGACAGGCCGAAGAAGGATGATATCGCCGCGATATCCCAGATATCGTCCTCGTCAAAACCCTGCGCCTTGAGAGCCGCAAAGTCCTCTTCAGCCACCGCGTAAGCCTGCATCGACACCTTGACGGCGAAATCCAGCATCGCCTTCTGACGTTCGGTGATATCAGCCTTGCGATAGTTGACCGCCACCTGATCGGCAATCAGCGGGTCCTTGGCCCGGATGCGCAGGATGGCCCCGTGGGCCACCACGCAGTACTGGCACTGGTTCAGGTTGCTGGTCGTCACCACGATCATTTCACGCTCGGCAATCGTCAGATTGCCCGGCTTTTCCATCAAGGCATC
Source organism: Marinobacterium sp. MBR-111 (assembly GCF_040547585.1). Classification (NCBI taxonomy): domain Bacteria; kingdom Pseudomonadati; phylum Pseudomonadota; class Gammaproteobacteria; order Oceanospirillales; family Oceanospirillaceae; genus Marinobacterium; species Marinobacterium sp. MBR-111. Next base: position 33,233 of record NZ_JBEPQA010000008.1, on the reverse strand, counting down.
ATGGTAGGCAAAGAAGGCACGAAATTCCTCCGGCCGATGTGCCAACACCAGAAACACGTTAGGAACAAAACCGGCCTTTTCCTGCACCGCCAGAATCCGCTCACGGATATCTTCCGGCATATCAGACAGCTCCGGCACCGGGAAACGGCTGATGGCCTGTTGTTTCACTTCACTCATTACGACTCTCCTGATTGTCGGGACTCGATTGTCGGGACTCTCATCCCTGATGATTACTCGCCGGCAACCGGCACTACGATGCGGCCGCGGATCTGGCCCTTCATCATCAGCGCGGCCTGATCAATCACCTGCTCGAAAGGCACATCGGTGATCAGGTTTTCCAGCTTGTTGATATCCAGGTCCTGTGCCAAACGCTGCCAGGCTTCCAGACGTTCGGCCTTGGGAGCCATCACGCTGTCAACACCGACCAGCGTCACGCCACGCAGAATGAACGGCGCCACTGTGGCCGGGAAGCCCATACCGGCCGCCAGTCCACAGGCCGCCACCACACCACGGTATTTCATCGCAGCACAGACGTTGGCCAGCACCTGGCCACCGGCCACGTCGATGGCACCGGCCCACTGCTCTTTCGCCAGAGGACGGCCTTTCTCGCTGTACTCGGCACGGTCTACGATGCTGGACGCTCCCAGCATCTTGAGGAAGTCGGCTTCTTCCGGGCGACCTGTCATGGCCGCCACGTCGTAACCCAGTTTTGCCAGCACAGCCACGGTCACACTGCCGACGCCGCCAGCGGCACCAGTGACCAGGATCGGGCCATCTTCAGGTTTCACGCCCTGTTTCTCCAGCGCCAGCACACAGAGCATCGCCGTGTAGCCGGCAGTCCCCAGCCCCATCGCCTGACGCTCAGTAAACGGCGCCTGCAGCGGGATCAGCCAGTCGCCCGGCACACGGACTTTCTCGGCCAAACCGCCCCAGTGCTTCTCGCCCACGCCCCAGCCGTTCAGGACCACATGATCACCTGGCTTGAAATCCGGGTTGTCAGACGATTCGACCACGCCGGCAAAGTCAATGCCCGGCACCATCGGGTAGGACTTGGCGATCGGCGCACTGCCGGTCAGCGCCAGCGCATCCTTGTAGTTCATGGTGGAATACGCCACCCGCACGGTCACGTCGCCCTCGGGCAACTGGGCATCATCCAGTTCCTTGAAGGCAACGGTCTGCTGGTCTTCTGCCTTGTCGAGTACGATCGCTTTGAACATAGATCCTCCTGCGGATTGAGCATTTCGGCCGGGCGGCCATAATTAGACGACTGTCTAATTAATGCCAGTAATCAGTCTTGCTGTCCACCTATTTTGGACACTTTCATGCGATTGTGCATAACCGATGTTGACGATTTTGGATGTTTGCACTAATTTCTGTAATGACAGAAATAAATGAAAGGCACCATCATGCAGCTCAGTCCGACCATGCAAACCTTTATTCTTCACTGGGGAGAGATGGGCTCTCGCTGGGGGGTGAACCGTACCGTGGCACAGATTCATGCGCTGCTCTATTTGGCTGGCGAACCCCTGACAGCTGAAACCATTACCGAAACGCTGGGTGTGGCACGCTCGAATGTGAGTACCAGCCTGCGAGAGCTGCAGTCCTGGGGACTGGTTCATACCTCCCAGAAGCTGGGCGACCGACGCGACTATTTCGCCTCTCAGCAGGATGTGTGGGATATCTTCATGACCATCATGGAAGGCCGCAAGCAACGCGAGCTGGACCCAACGCTGACCACCCTGCGCAGCTGCTCGGTTGAAGGCAAGGAAGACAGCGAAACACCCGCCGAGGTACAGGCTCGTATCGATGACACCCTTGAGTTTCTGGAGCAGCTGATCAAGTGGTATGGCCAGATGAAATCGGTCGACCGCAATACGCTGATCAAGCTGATGAAACTGGGTGCCCGTGTGCAGAGCCTGATGAGCAAGTAAAAAATTTACCCGTTTATTTCTGTTTTGACAGAAATAACAAAAACCACTACGCAACGGATCTGCACTGGAGGTACCTCATGCGTGTACTGCTGACCGGCGCCACCGGCTTTATTGGCCAACACTTGCACCGCGCATTGTTGGCAGAGGGACATGAAGTGGTCGCCTGCTCCCGTCAGCGCCCTGACCTGCCGTGCCTGGACTTTTTCCCCTGTGATTTTTCACACGACCTGAGTCCCGAGGACTGGCTTTCCCGTCTGAGCGGCCTGGATGCTGTCATTAATGCGGTGGGCATTATTCGGGAGCGCTCGGGCCAGCGTTTTAATGCCCTGCATACGCAGGCCCCCAAGGCCTTGTTCGGCGCCTGTGCTCAAAAGGGCATCACCCGGGTCATTCAGATTTCGGCCTTGGGAGCTGATGGGCAGGCCGAAACCACCTACCATCTGAGCAAGCGGGCGGCCGATGACTTTCTGGCCCAGCAACCACTGAACTGGCTGATTCTACGCCCTTCTCTGGTGTACGGACCCGGCTCTGCCAGCAGTGAACTGTTTGCCGGCCTTGCCGCACTGCCGCTCACGCCTCTGATCGGTGACGGGCAACAACTAGTGCAGCCAATTCATATCGATGATCTGGTCAAAGCGGTGCTGACCGCCCTTACTAACCAGGCGCCTTCTCGGCAACGGATCGATTGTGTCGGCCCCACAGCCCTGAGTTTCAAAGACTGGCTCAACGGCTGGCGCCAGTGGCTGGGTAAAGTCACCGCTCCATCGATACGAGTACCCTTCATCCTCGCCCAGTCAGGTGCCCGTGTGTGTGCACCCTTCAGCCGCCTGCCGGTGGATACAGAGAGCTTGCAGATGCTGCAACGGGGTAATACGGCCCCGGTCGAACCCTTTAAGCAGGCATTTGGATTTACGCCTCAGCCATTCGAGCACAGCATCGAACAGACGCCAGCCAGTCGTGCCGAGCGCCAGCAGGCCGGGCTATTCTTCCTCTGGCCATTACTGCGCTTGAGCCTGGCCTTCATGTGGATCTGGACAGGGCTGACCTCGGCCCTTTGGTACCCAGTGGATGAGAGCTATCAGATGCTCGCTGCAGTAGGCTTGTCAGGTGTCGCCTTGCCCATCGCTCTCTACGCTGCTGCGCTACTGGATACGCTGCTGGGATTGGCGCTGCTGCTGAATTATCGGCTTCGGCTCGTTCTGCTGTCCCAAGTCGCCATGATGCTGGGGTATAGCCTGATTCTCACCTTTTGCCTGCCCGAATTCTGGCTCCACCCTTTCGGTCCAATCAGTAAAAACCTGCCACTGATTGCCGCCAGTCTGATGCTGTATGTTCGCGAAGGAGACGCACAATGAGTATCTATTTAATCCTGAAATCAGCCCATATCCTCAGCGCTTTTCTGCTGTTCGGCACCGGTCTGGGCAGCGCTTTTTACAAGTACATGAGCTACCGCAGCGGACAGGTTCCCGCCATTGCCGAAACCGACCGGTTGGTGGTGCTGGCCGACTGGTTGTTCACCACCCCGACCATTCTGATTCAGCCACTTACCGGTGTGGCGATGTTGTGGGTTATAGGCCTGCCGATCACCACCCCCTGGGTGATGCTTACCTTCGCCCTCTATCTGCTGGCGGGCCTGTGCTGGTTGCCTGTGGTGTGGTTGCAGCTGAGGATGAAAGCGCTGTCCCGGCAGGCGGCTGCGGATAATGCGCCGCTGCCGGACAGCTACCATCACTACAGCCGCTACTGGTTCTGGCTGGGGGTGCCCGCCTTTTTAGCCATGGTCATCGTAGTCGGATTAATGGTGTTCAAGCCGTACTTCTGACGACAGATACCCGCGATCAGGCACTCTCGACCGCAAGCGTTTCACTGGACTCACGATGCCCCAGCTCTCTGACTGTCGCAGCCCAGCTCTCGCGCTCTGCTTCGCTGGAGAGAATAAGCGAGCCGAAAAGACTGTGTTCAACGGGCGCTACGCCACAGAGCTGCAGGGTGTAGCGTCGCAATTGTTCGGGCACAGGAGCGGCCTGCTGTTCCAAATTACTCCAGCAGGAAATTGCGCTGGCCTTCCCCTTCCAGTGCCTCGGCGTCACCGGATTCGTCTTTCAGCTCGACACCAGAGAGTTTGCGCCGCAGGGACTCCCTGACCAGCCAAAGCAGGCGTTCGGCCGCATCCTGCGGCGAGATACCGGCCGGACGGATATTGGAAATGCAGTTGCGTGCGGCATCGGTCAAACCGACGCGCGGGTTGTAGGTGTAGTAGATGCCCAGACTGTCCGGCGAGCTGAGCCCCGGTCGCTCACCCACCAGCAGAATCACTACTCGACTGTCCAGCAACTCACCGACTTCGTCCCCCACCGCGACTCTGCCCTGCTGCACGATGCAGACCGGTGATCGGGTCAGTCCTTCAGCCGCCAGGCGCTGATCCACTTCGGCCGCGACCCGTGCCGCATGACGCTGTACCGCCGTGGACGAAAGACCATCGGCGATCACGATGGTCGCATCGCTGGCGGGTTGCTGTTCGCTCAGCTGTTTCAGCAAGGCCGCCGAGTCGGCATCCAGCCGTCGTCCCTTGTCCGGCCGTTGCAGGTAGGTTGCGCGATCCTCCGCCTGACTGTGCAGCAACAGGCTCTGCAGCCCGGCCTCCGCCAAGTCAGATTGAAGCTGCCTCACATCCAGCGGGATATGTACGGCATCCCGGGCGCGGGCATGGGCCTGCTGGAACTCCAGCTGGGGCGCCGTGGGCTGGCTGATGCCACTGCGACCCAGCCCGATGCGGGCATCGGTATGGCGGCGCAGGCTGGCCCAGCTGTTGGATGTTACGATCTGATGTTTATCCACAGGATTCTTTTCCACAATCAGGCCTCCTTACAACCGGTCCTGAAGATGGGCAAAGGGCGGCGGCAGCGTCGAACCGCTGGCCAGCCGATTGTCCTTACCGAAAATGCCCATCTTCTCCAGCCAGGCGGCAAACTCAGGTGCCGGCGGCTTGTTCAGTACCTCACGCACGTAGAGGGCGTCGTGAAACGAGGTGGTCTGGTAGTTGAGCATGATGTCGTCAGAGCCGGGTATGCCCATGATGAAGTTGATACCGGCCACGCCCAGCTGGGTCAGCAGCATGTCCATGTCATCCTGATCCGCTTCGGCGTGGTTGGTGTAGCAGATATCACAGCCCATCGGCAGGCCCAGCAGCTTGCCGCAGAAGTGGTCCTCCAGCCCGGCGCGGATGATCTGTTTGCCGTCGTACAGGTACTCGGGGCCGATAAAGCCGACCACGGTATTCACCAGCAACGGATCGAAACGGCGCGCCACGGCATAGGCGCGGGTCTCGCAGGTCTGCTGATCGACGCCATGATGGGCGTTGGCCGACAGCGCGCTGCCCTGACCGGTTTCGAAGTACATGACGTTCTCGCCCACGGTGCCACGCCCCAGCTCCAGTGCCGCCTTGTGCGCCTCATCCAGGATCGACAGGCTGATGCCGAAACTGTCATTGGCCGCCTGAGTACCGGCGATCGACTGGAACACCAGATCCACCGGCGCGCCCCGATTGATCGCCTCCAGGTGGGTGGTGACATGGGTCAGCACGCAGGACTGGGTCGGAATTTCGTAGCGCTGGATCACGTCGTCGAGCAAGTGCATCAGCCGGGTCACTGCATGGTAGTTGTCGGTGGCCGGGTTGATGCCGATCACCGCATCGCCATTGGCATAGAGCAGGCCATCCAGCACGCTGGCGGCAACGCCGGCCGGGTCATCGGTGGGGTGGTTGGGCTGCAGCCGCGTGGACATTCTGCCGCTCAGACCGATGGTGTTGCGAAAGCGGGTGACCACTTCGGTTTTCTGCGCTACCAGAATCAGGTCCTGTATTCGCATGATCTTGGACACGGCGGCCACCATCTCCGGCGTCAGCCCCGGCGCAAGTGCGCTCAGGCTCTCGCGGTTGGCATGATCGGACAACAGCCAGTCACGGAAGTCACCCACCGTCAGATGCGCCACCGGCGTGAAGGCGGCAGCATCATGCGTATCGAGAATCAGCCGGGTGACTTCGTCCTGTTCATAGGGGATCAGCGCCTCGTTCAGGAACTGTTTCAGCGGCACTTCGGCCAGACAACGCTGCGCAGCCACCCGCTCGGTGGCGTTCTCCGCCGCGATGCCCGCCAGACAATCACCGGAGCGCAGCGGCGTCGCCTTTGCCATCAGGGTTTTCAGGTCCGGGAAACAGTATCGAGTCTGGCCGATATCGACGTGATAGTTCATGCGATTTACCCCGCCGTTGCCCTGATCGACTGTTCAAGCCGATCCAGAAACAGGTCCGCTTCAGCCCGTGCAATACAGAGCGGCGGACGGATTTTCAGCGTGCTGCCGGTCTTGCCTGCGGCACCGATCAACACACCGTTACGCTTGAGGGCATTGATGACCGCCGTGGTCCGGGCCGCATCCGGCGCGCCATCCCGGGCCGGGTTGCACAGGTCAAGGCCGATGAACAGACCCGCACCCCGCACCGCAGCCACCTCCTCAAAGGTAGACTGCAGTCCCTCAAACTGCTGCTTCAGGTAATCACCCTGCTGACGGGCATTGGCGATCAGTGCTTCCTCTGCCAGTACATCCAGCACCGCCATACCGGCAGCCACCGCAACGGTCGAGCCGCCGAAAGTATTGAAGTAGCCCACATCCTCATTGAGGGCAGCCAACAGCTCTTCCCGCGCTGCCAGCCCGGCCATCGGGAAGCCGTTCCCCATCGGTTTGCCCATGGTGACCACGTCAGGTGTCACCTGGTGACGGGCAAAGCCCCACATGCCTGTGCCGGTGCGACCGAAACCGGGCTGTACTTCGTCCGCAATCAACAGCGCGCCCTGAGCCTGCAGCCATTCAACTGCCGGCTTGAGGAAACCCGCCGGGTCGGCGTAGACACCATCACTGGAGAAGATCGAATCCACCAGCAGCGCTGCACAGCCGTACCCCAGCGCATCCAGACGCGCCACACCGGCGCGCACCTGATCGGCAAACCAGGCGGAAGGGTCGGCCTGCTCAGGCATCTGCGAAATCGGGATGACATGTACATGCTCAGGCAGCGAGCCTTTTTTGAAGGATGAGGGCGACACCTCGGTCACGGCTGAGGTGTTGCCGTGGTAGGCCGCCTCGGTAACGATGATGCCCTGATGCCCGGTCCACTGACGTGCCAGACGCAGGGCCATATCGTTGCTTTCACTGCCGGTACACATCATCACCAGACGGTTCAAAGGCGGTGGCAGCGTGGCCAGCAGGCGCTCTGAATACCGGTGTATGCCTTCATGCAGATATCGGGTGTGTACATTCAGCGTGCCCATCTGCTCGGCCACTGCCTGCACCACTCTTGGGTGACAATGCCCGACAGAGGGTACATTGTTGTACACATCCAGATAGCGCTGCCCCTGATCGTCAAACAGCCAGACCCCTTCGCCCCGAACAATGTGCAAGGGTTCCTCGTAGAACAGCATTGAGGTGGGGCCAACGGTTTCCAGACGCTTGCGCACCAACGCCCCGATTCGCTCATCGGCCTGCTGAAGACGGTCGAAACTGAACGCATTCTGATCCAGAATTCCACGGATATCGCTCACGGTAATGTCTCCTCGCTTCAGCCATTATTCTGTAGATACTGTCGGGCCAGCTGGGCCGTCCCTTCAATGTAACCATCAATCAAGCCCTGTGCCGCCTCGCTATCGGCATGCGAGGCCAGCCAGGCACTGAGCATGATGCGCCGGATCATGACGAAGGTGTCCAGCATCGCTTCATCCGCCGCGGTAAATTCGGCGACCGAGCGATAACCCTGTACCCAGGCCTTGCGCAGCTGCGGGATGATCGGGTCCAGCTCGTAGAAGCTGATCGCGGCTGCAAAGTCATAGGCATACCAGCAGAAGCCGCTGTCATCGAAGTCAATGATCGACAGTCGGTCTCCGTCCACCAGCAGGTTGGCCAGACGCAGATCCGCATGCACCAGCCCATAGCGATCAGCGCTCTGCCCATAGTCCATAATTGCCTGCTCAATGTGCCCGATCGCTTGATTAATCAGGGCTTCATCACCCGACGTCAGCCCCGGGGCATCACGCCAGTCGCCCCACAGGCCGTCAGGGGCGATCATGGTGTCCAGATTCCAGCGCTTGCGCACGAACCAATCCGGCGGCTGCCAGTCTCGGCTGTGCTGATGTAGCCTGGCCGTCATCGCCCCCAGCTTCTCGAACCAGTGGGGCAGGCTCTGCCCAACATCGGGCTCGGCCCCCTTCACATGCTCAAAGCCCACGGCAAAAAAGTCGCGCCCTTCGGCATTCAGGCTGATAACCGGACTGCCGTTCTGGGTCTCCAGCGGCGATGGTGTATGGATCCGCCCCGAGGCACGCAGGTCATTAATCCATGCCAGTTCGGATTCAATTTCCTCACGTACATGATAATCAGGCCGATGCACGCGGATGATTATTTTTCGATCCGTGTGACGATCACGGGAAATAAAAGTGGCATTTTCAGACGTCGTCAGTAAATCGATATGAGCGTCAGCCGGCATCTGCCAATATTCAAGACACTGCCCCAGTTCTAACCTGAGAGTATTCACCAGAGTATCGGTATACATCTGATTATCTCCATCCTGTAAAAACATTTACTGCCAGAAAACCCGCACCCAAAGGTGCGGGCCAGATATTCAGGCGCGAGAAGTATCAGCCTGCAGCGGCAACTCAGCTTCAGGCAGGTGAACACCGTCCATTTCATCAAGATCGTGTTCCGCATCGAGAATCAGTGCCAGCTCCTCATCGGCGGATTTAGCGACCAAATGACGTCGACCGTAGGCGAAGAAGTAGACGGCACCGATGACGAACAGCACCAGGGTGTAGTTGAAAGCGCGCGGATCAAAGGCGTAGACACCGGTCATCGCCACCAGCGACAGCACCAGCGCAATGGATGAGGTGAAGATGCCACCCGGGGTCCTGTAGGGGCGCTTCAGCTCGGGACGGCGCAGACGCAGCAGGATATGGCTCAGGGCCATCAGTGCGTAGGAAATGGTCGCCCCCACCACTGCCATGCCCAGAATCAGGTCACCCTCGCCGGTCAGTGAGACCAGAAAACCGAAGATGCCCGGCACAACCAGCGCCCAGGTCGGCGCCTTGCGCTTGCTGGTCAGGGAAAGCTCCTTGGGCAGGTAGCCGGCACGAGAGAGGGCGAACACCAGACGGCTGTAGCCGTAGATCACTGAGAAGAAGGAGGCGATCAGACCGGCCAGGCCCAAAACGTTGATCGCAGTCGCCAGGCCACTGCTGCCGGTTGCCTTGAGCGCATCCACCAGCGGTACACTGCTGCTGCCGATCACATCAGCGCCGGCGGCACCCGCCAGCAGGAACATGACCAACGCCGCGGTGAACAGCAATACAATCATCGCGCCGATGATGCCCTTGGGCATGTCACTAGCAGGGTCGCGCGCTTCTTCCGCTGCCAGAGGCACCCCTTCCACAGCAAGGAACAGCCACATGGCAAACGGCAGTGCGGCCCAAACGCCATACCAGCCGAACGGAAGTATTTCACTGGCACCGGCCGCATCGGTCGGCGCGATATTGAACAGGTTGGCCGTCTCAAAATCACCGATCAAGGCAATCGCCGTGGCCAGAATAGCCACCACCGCCAATCCGCTGATTACCATCATGGTTTTCAGCGCCTCACCGACACCGGCCAGATGGATGCCGATGAAAATGGCGTAAAACAGCGCGTAAACCCAGGGACCGTTGATCCCCAGCAACTCCTCAACGGCAGCGCCGATGAAGATCACGATCGCCGCCGGTGCCAGTGCGTACTCAATCAATACCGCCAGCCCCGTGAGGTAACCCCCGGTAGTGCCCATGGTCTGGCGGGCAAAACTGTAGCCGCCGCCAGCCGCCGGAATCGCCGCCGACATCTCGGCCAGCGAGAGCACCAGCGCAAAGTACATGGTCGCCATCAGTGCGGCCGCGATGGCAAATCCACCCCAGCCCGCTTCAGCAAGGCCAAAGTTCCAACCGGCAAAGTCGCCGGATATAACGTAGGACACCCCAAGACCTGCCAGCAGGACCCAGCCCGCAGTCCCCTTTTTAAGCTGGCGCTTGGCCAGATAGTCCTGATCGATTGTATTAGCCATGAGCATTCCCCTGATCAATAACTATTTAAATTGTCGATGCCCATTCCCTTTCGCTGCCTCCCAACGAAAGGGAATGGATATTGCTAGCACTTTCAGCGTAACGAGAGCGTGCAAGCGCCAGTTATCAAAAATTGGCAAATGTGCATGGGCAGGAGTGAATACGATGGTGCGGACTTGGCAGAATCAAAATACGGCGTCCATACTGGATCGAAAAAATAATAAAGAGGCCAAGGTGCACCAAAATAAACAAAAAGCACCACAAAGGTGCATATCCGTTTCAGATGACATTAATGAGCAGGCCTTTCATCTGACCGACTGGAGTCAGGAATATAACCAGTACAGCAGCGGCCGTTTTCAGGGCCGTGTCGAAGAGTGTCAGTTTGACGGTATCCAGCTGATCAACGAGTACACCAATCAGGCATTACATCAGCACTGCATGGTCTGGCCTGATGCCTTCTGGCTCGGCATTCCGACCAATCGTGAACACTTTCGCATCAACGGCCAGTCCGTCGAGCAGGAAGATCTGCTCTGGCGTCACGGCAGTACCCCCTTCGAACTGGTGACTCCGGCAGACTGCAACATCTTCAGTATTGTGGTTCAGCAAGAAGAACTGTTCGGCCTGGCCGCGCGCCAGGGCATCGCTACTCAGTCCAGTGTCTCCGGTGGCAACCCGCGTCTGCGCGGCAGCCGACATCAGATCGAGGAGCTGTCGCTGCTGGTCACACGGATACTGGCAGCAGCCGACGAGGGCATGGATACCGAAATCCACAAGGACCTGCTGATACAGCAACTGCTGAACCTGCTGGACACGGCAGAAGTTAACGAGCGGGTCATCCCCAGTTACCGGCATCGCAAGGCGGTCGTGGATCGAGTGCGGGAATATGTGGATGCAAAGGGTGATTTGCCGGTCACAATGACGTCTCTGTGTGACCTGGCCTGTGTCAGTCGGCGTACCTTGCAGTACAGTTTTGAAAGCATTCTGGGTATCAGCCCGGTGCAGTTCCTGCGTGCGACCCGCCTCAACCGGGTACGTCGCAAATTGTTGTCTGCCGAAGGCACCTCAATCTCCGATGCAGCCGCCAGTCAGGGCTTTTACCATCTGAGCCAGTTCGCTACCGACTACAGACGCCTTTTTGGCGAGCGCCCCTCAGAAACCCTCAGACGTATCGCCCACTGAAAGCCAAGGGAGGCCGAAGCCTCCCTCTTAACGGTTTACAGGTGTTTGTCGAACGCCTCTTTCTCGTGCTTCATAATGCTGGCGTTCAGAAACAGATAGAGCCCTACGGCAGCAGCCAGACTGATGGCAATGCCGGTTGGGCTGTCAGCGAACGTGAAGTAGGCGGATACGTTTTCCCAGCTGGTGATTGGACTTGAAAACATGATGTGCTCCTCGGTGCCATTCGCACCCTTGTTGACTCATCTTTCGTTCATGGGGCGCTGCCAAGACAGCGCCATTTCAGTGAAAGCTCAGACCAGTTTTTCCTGACCCGGCTCCAGCGTGTTCTCGATGATCGCCTGTGCCGGCAGTGACTCTGGGTAGGGCTTGGCCGGGATTTCGACCAGGTCCAGACCGAGCACTTCGACCTGAGGCGGTACACGCAGGGCATTCAGTTTCTTCAGCACGTAGGAGATGCCCCAGCCCGGAATGAAGCCGGTCAGTGCCATCACGATGCCACCAATCAGCTGCCCGGTTAGAGTAATATCAGGCAGGTCACCCACATTCGGGTAAGAAGAGGCAAACACACCGACCATCACGACACCGTAAAGGCCACAGAAACCGTGTACTGCCACCGCACCCACGGCATCATCCACGCCCATCTTCTCGATCATGCGGCCCACAACCGGCATCAGTGCACCACCGCTGGCGGCGATGACAAAGGCCAGACCCGGGTAGTAGAGATCCAGCCCCGCAGCCACGGTGATGATCCCTGCCAGGCCACCGGACATGGTCCAGAACGGCTCACGCGAGGTCAGGTAGGCACCGATGACACCACCGGCAAAGCCCATCAAGGTGTTGAAGCCGAACGCGGACAGGTTGGTCGGGTTGCCATAGATCGTGGTCCAGCCGGTATCACCACTATTAAAGATGATGCAGCCACCCAGGAAGCCAAAGAAACCGACGATGATCATCATCAGGCCGATCAGTGACATCGGCAGGCTGTGTGGCGGGATATACATCGCAACACCGTTCTGGAACTTGCCAACGCGCGCACCCAGGTTCATCAGCACACCCAGCGCGAAGAAGCCGGCAACCCCATGTACCACACCAGACGCACCCACATCGTGGTAGCCCAGCTTGGTCAGCAGCCAGCCATCCGGGTGCCAACCCCAGGCACCAGCCAGAATCCAGACAGCGGAACCAAGAATGGCCGCCAGGATCAGGAAGGCACTCAGACGGATACGTTCGATCACGGCACCGGACAGGATCGAGCCGGTGGTAGCACCAAACAGGGCGAAGGCGGCGAAGAAGATGCCGGTACCCATATCCTTAACGTCAGGCCCCATGCTCACACTCCAGGGCAGCGCCGCAGAAGCATCAATCGGAATCAGGCCGTTCGGGAAGGCATTGTAGATCCACCAGCCGAAGAAGTAGAAGGTTGGAATAATGACCGAAAGGGTCAGAATATTCTTCATCCCTGAGGTCAGGGCGTTCTTGACGCGGGAAGCGCCAATTTCATAGGCGAGGAATCCGGCATGGATCATGAACATGATGGCAGTACACCACCAGTAGAACACTTCCACATTCATCGCTTGGTGCATTTCGAAAGTCGCCTTGAGCGACTCCACGGTTTCCACAGTCATAGGCTTGTCCTCGTTTATGCGGAAAGGGTCCGCTTTTGTTTGCTGCGTCGCAGCATATAAGCCCGAACATCCTTGCTCTTCAGTGATATTTATTTCCTGATAAGAAAAAGCAAACCATGTGCCAAAAGTATCCACAACCCATAAAATATAGAAATAACATTTATAAGATATTGTTTTATAACGTTTTAAAAACAATTAACTCTTGAGTGAAAAATTATTTTCTCGGATAAAACACCCTGTGGATAATTACCGTGCTTTATACGAGGGCTTTTCGCACTTGCGTGCACCCGTATTGTTCATTTAGTAGCCAAGCACAAAAAAAGCGCCCACAAAGGCACTGCTGTCCCATAGTTTTTGATCATAAAGGGATCCTCATTTGAGGGTCCCTTTTTTCTGGCTTTAGTGGAGGAGGATTAAGCAGCGCCCACAAAGGGCGCTTTCATGAAAGATATTTTCAGGGGTATCAGCTTCTCACTTTGATCCGCTCCGGATCATGGAAAGGCAGTGCCTGAACCTGAGCCGGCAACCGCTTCTGCAGTCCGTCCAGCTGACCCACTTCCAGTCGGGTACCCGGTTCAGACCAGGCGGGCTGAACCCGACAGAGTGCAATCATTTTGCCCAGCAAGGGCGAGGCCGTTGCGCTGGTTATCTGACCAACCGGCATGCGCCCGTCGTACACCAGATCACCGTGGTGAACAGGCTCATTGCCATCCAGCACCAGCCCCACCAGCTTCTGCCTGCTCTCAGGCGACTGCCGCTGCAGCGCCGCTCGCCCGCTGAAGTCTTCTTCCTTGGTTTTCATCGGCACGGTGAAGCCGATGCCGGCCTCGTAGGGGTTGGTCTGGTTGCAGAATTCGTGCTCAGCAAAGATCAAGCCCGCCTCGATTCGCAGCATGTCCAACGCGGCAAACCCCAGTGGCGCCAGACCATGGGGCTGGCCGGCCTGCCAAATCGCATCCCATACCGCTGCGCCGTCATCGGGATGACACCACACCTCAAAACCCAACTCACCGGTGTAGCCGGTCCGCGAAACCATCAGCGGTATGCCTTCCGGCCCGCCCAAACGGCCAATGGTGAAGTGGAACCACTTCAATTCGCTCACCGGTGTCCGGTTTTCCGGCTGCCAGATCAATTCCGACAGCAGCGCTCGGCTGTTGGGCCCCTGTACGGCCAGGTTATGCAGCTGGTCGGTCGACTCACGAATACTGACCCGATCTCCGCGCTGGGCGGCCAGCTCACGCAGCCAGGTGCCGGACCAGGGATCGCCGCATACCCAGCGGAAGGCCTGCTCCCCCATGCGGAACAGCGTGCCGTCATCCACCATGCCACCGGTCTCGAAACAGGCGGCCGAGTAGACAATTTCACCCACCGCAAGCCGGCGCACATTACGGGTCAGGGCATACTGCAACAGCGCTTCGGCATCGGGGCCAACCACTTCGAACTTGCGCAACGGCGACAGATCCATGACAGCGACGGACTCACGACAGGCCAGATATTCGGCACGCGCGCCCCAACCTTCAAATTCGGTCGGCACCCAATAGCCGCGGTATTCATCAAAGTGCTTGGTCAGTTTCGAAGTACGGCTGTGAAACGCGGTCTGTTTGGTCATGCGCGGCAACTCCTCAGGCACCACGCGATGGGCAATGGCGCGCTCGAACTGGTTTTCCGCGCCATAGACGCGGACATGGATATCGGTGGGTATCCAGCCATTGGCCGGATCGATGTCATCAGGGCAGGCTGAAGACGCGCATATCAGGTCCCGATTCGCGCGCAGCAGGACGTAGTCACCGGGACGCGACCAGGGCTCATCCATACCTACCGTGCCGCAGGGCTCGATCAGCGTGTTGAAGAAAAAATTGATGGCAGGCCAGCCAGCGCGGGGCGCCACGCCATACTCCCTCAATGCACGGTTGAAATTGTCCGTACAGCTGACATGACCGAAGTAGCCACTGTCCTCGTAATACTTGGGCGTGCAGGCCAGCAGGAAGCTGTCGTGGCGACCGACCGTGTCCTGTACCAGCTCCAGCATCGGCTGCAGGCGGTTGTCGGCAAATCGTGAGTACAGCCCCGGCTGGGGCAAGGCGTGTCCCGCCAAGGTCCGTGTCGCCACCGCATCCAGCGTAATCTCTTCGCCTCTTTCCAGCGCCTCGGCATCGAAGGCGATGAAGTCGGAGCATTGCTTGCCCGCCACATCAATAATCTGAATCCACTCACCCGCCTTGACGCGGTATACACGTGCGCTGCTGTGTGGGACATGCACCTCCTGCACCGGCTCACTCAGCGGATCGGGCAGCTCAGTCATCTCGCCCGGCAAACGCCAGAAGGCAACATTCAACTCTGTCGCAGTGGTTTGCTCCTGCGGCATCATGTCAGCCCCCGGCGCAGCCAGCACCAGATGGATGGCCCCTGTACGCTCCGTGGCTTCAATCATGCACGGCAACTGATCGGCATCCAGATGAAGCCCTTGTTGCAGATGGGATTCCGTCACGCCCCATGCCAGCAATCTTTGCCGCAGCCTGTCACCCGAAGGGCGAGACTGTTGCAGCTGCGCTTGCACCTCAGGCATACCGGACGTGGCCTGTCCCAACTCCAGACGCTCACGCGCCGAGCCGGGGCCTTCATCAAGCATGAACAGCTCACAGCACTGCCCTTCGTCCGGACTGTCAATCTGCAACCGCTCACCCGGCAACAGTGTTAACCGTATTGCCTGTTGCGCCGCGATACGCTTGCGGCTCGTAGCCGGCGGCTCACCCGTGATCAAATGATCATGAAATTGCGTGTTCATACCTTCACCCCTGGCCACTCACATTCACATGGCCTGCGCCACCGTTCGGTGCACAGGCCGGCGCCATGCCCTGTTGTGTGGCTCTTTTCCCATCGGAACAACGGCGCCGGCCACATCAACCATGGGTAAAAATTCTTTACCTGTAGTGACTTTCGGGCAATTCATCAAAGGAGCTACCTCTGTAGGGGTAGACCTTAATATGCTGGCATGATCCGTGCATTTTCACTCACGTTTAGACCCAATTCGAACAGGAGGATGGCGTGACGGTTAGTTTTTCACGCTGGTTCGGGCGCGTTCAGGCAGGCGGAAAGGCTGAACAGCCGCGGTATTATCCACAACGCGAACTGTTGCACCGGGTAAGCCTGACCCTTGTTCGCTGTCCGAACCTGGAAGACACCTTGCCCGACCTGCTGAGTCAGGTGCTGCTGGACGCCGGCTGCTCAAGCCCCGTGTGGCTTGCGTGGCGCGTCACTGCCGATGTGCACTGGTCCCTCAATGGAACCGGGCCCCAGCCTTCCCCGCTTGAAACCGCCCGACTGAAATATCAGCTGGACCTCGCCACTCGTGGCAACCGATTCCAGCTGCAGCCCGAAGACACTCTTGCCCGGCATGAAATCACGGGGCTGCGCATCCCCGACAGCGAAGGCGGTCTGCAGCTTTGGCTGTTGGCTCCCCTCTCTCTTGCCACATCAGGCGAAGACCGACGACAGTTGCTACGTGATCTTGGTCAGGCGGTGCATGCCGGGCTCGACATCAGACTGGAACACGAACGGCAACTGACCGCCCTGCGCCAGGAAGTACAACAGAACCTGGCCGCCAGTTTGCACGACTCCGTCGCCCAGCAGCTTTGTTATCTATGCCTTCAAACCGGCCGTCTTGAACAGCAGGCCACTCAGCTGTCAGCGGATCAGCTGCAGGAGCGTCTGTCCGATATCCGGTGTCAGACCCGTCAGGCCTACCGACAAACACGGGAATTGATCAGCAGCGCCCGCATCCGCCTGCAGCACAGCCTTCATCAGGAGCTTCTGTGTGCCGTTACCGATTTCGAGCGCAACTCCAGTCTGCTGTTTGAGCTTGATAACCGCCTCACCGGATACCCTTTGCCCGAACCGGTTGCCGTGGAATTGCTGCTGATCATCCGTGAGGCGTTGAGCAATGTGGTCCGGCACGCTCACGCCCAGAAAGTCAGGATTCAACTGCTGCCACATGGCAAGAACGGATTCCATGTTCATATTCAGGACGATGGTCAGGGACTGCCGGCACAACGCAACGCCGACAGTTTCGGTCTGGGCATCATGGAGGAACGCGCGCGTCGCATCGGCGCTCGGTTCCGTCTTGAGTCCACCCCCGGCAACGGGACCTGCATCGAACTGATCGCCGAGGAACTATGCCCATGACAGACGTCAACGTAATGCTGGTGGATGATCACCCGCTGTTTCGACGGGGGGTTGCCGAGCTGCTGCAGGACAGCGGCCATTTCCGTGTGACGGCCCAATTCAGCCACCCCGATCAAGTGCTGGAGGCGGTGAACGACTCCGTACCGGATCTGGTGCTGCTGGATCTTCACATGCCCGGCCAGAGCGGCCTTGAATTGCTGCAGGCAATCAAGGAGCGCCACAGCGGCGTCAAGGTTGTGATGCTGACGGCGTCCGATGACCCGACACATTTGATGGATGCCCTGCGTCTGGGGGCCGAAGGCTACCTGCTCAAGGATACGGAGCCTGGCCTGATACTGGAGCGGCTGGAATCGATCCTTAACGGGCAGCTGGGTCTTGATGACGAGATGATGCTGTTATTGCGCGAGGGTTTGCGTCGACAGGACAGTCTGCAGGATACCGGACGTTCGCTCCCAACCAGCGCTTCCCCAGCGGACGAGCACTGGTATGCAACCCTGACCGAGCGAGAGCGTGAAACCCTGGTCTGGATATCACGCGGCCTCAGCAACAAGTTGATCGCCCGCGAGATGGGCATCAGTGACAGCACCGTCAAGGTGTATGTCAAAAGTCTGCTGCGCAAACTGCACCTGCATTCCCGACTCGAACTTGCCGCATGGGTGCACACTAATCCACTGCCGGATAACATCCTATGCTGAGCCAAATGCTGGATCTTATTCGTCCCTCGGGCCGATCTGCACAGGCGAGCGGATACGAGCCTGAGTACGTATTGAACAACCTTGAAACAGCCATTTTGGTCATCGATGCCAATGGCCGCATTCTGCAGGCCAATCGATGCTGGAAGGAACTGAGCCGTGGCAACCTCAGCATGCTCTTTCACGAGTACCTGCACCCGGGCGACCGTGCTCAGTGGCAACAAGCATTGATCCGGCTGGAGCGTTCGGTCTGCCTGCGACTGCTGACCACCGAACAGCGCACAAGCCGCTGGTTTGAGCTGAAACTCTCGGCCCTGAACCCGGAGACGGGCTGGCCGCTCACCATAACCTTGCTGGACATCAGCGAGCGCATGGACGAGTCACGCCAGCGGGAGGCGCACTGGCGCAGCCTGCATCAATTGCTGCAGCACCTGCCCGCGATGCTCTACCGAGGACGCAACAATCGTCACTGGACCATGGAGTATGTCAGCGCAGGCTGTCGTGAACTTACGGGGTACAGCCCGGAGGTACTGACCAACCAGTCTTGCCTCAACTACGGCGACCTGATCCATCCGGATGACTCCGGCCCTGTCTGGGAGCAGGTTCAGGAAGCCCTCAGCCGATGTAGCGAGTTTGAGCTGCACTATCGGTTGCAGCATGCGGATGGGCATTTTGTGCCGGTCAGCGAGAAAGGCTGTGGGCTGTATGCCGACAACGGCTCAATACTGGGGGTTGAGGGTATTGTCGTAGCCTTTGCCACCCCACCGGACTACCCCCGAATTTAACCCGACGGGGGTACCTTCAACGGGGAATTTTTCCCAACGGTTCACGCGGGTAATTTGGTTATCAAGGGTCACGCTGATGTGGCCGCTCTGATCCCGACAACAGGATTCTGTGGAGATAACCATGAAGAAACGCGTAGCCATTATTGGCGCAGGCCCGAGCGGTCTGGCCCAACTGCGAGCCTTCCAGTCAGCCGAAGCCAAGGGTGCCGACATACCCGAACTGGTCTGTTTCGAGAAGCAGTCCGACTGGGGCGGCATGTGGAACTACACCTGGCGCACCGGCCTGGACGAAAACGGCGAGCCGGTCCACGGCAGCATGTACCGTTACCTCTGGTCCAACGGCCCCAAGGAATGCCTGGAATTTGCCGACTACACCTTCGAGGAGCATTTCGGACGTCAGATCGCCTCCTATCCGCCGCGCGAAGTGCTCTGGGACTACATAAAAGGCCGTGTCGAAAAGGCCGATGTACGCCAATACATCCGCTTCAACACCCCGGTGCGTAACGTTAGCTATGACGACAGCACCAAACTGTTCACGGTTGCTGTCCATGACCACAGTACCGACACCACCTACAGTGAGACCTTCGACTACGTGGTCTGTGCCAGTGGGCACTTCTCCACGCCGAAGATGCCGGAGTACGAAGGTTTCTCCACCTTCGGTGGCCGCGTCCTGCATGCGCACGACTTCCGTGATGCATTGGAATTCAAGGACAAGGATATTCTCATCGTCGGCGCCAGCTACTCGGCCGAAGATATCGGCTCTCAGTGCTACAAATACGGTGCACGCTCCATCACCAGCTGCTACCGCACAGCGCCCATGGGCTTCAAATGGCCCGCCAACTGGGACGAAAAACCGGCGCTGACCCACGTCGACGTGGATACTGCCTACTTCAAGGATGGCAGCAGCAAAAAGATCGACGCCATCATCCTTTGCACCGGCTACCTGCACCACTTCCCCTTCCTTGCCGACGACCTGCGCCTCAAAACCGACAACCGCCTCTGGCCGCTGAATCTCTACAAGGGCGTAGTCTGGGAGGACAACCCGCAGTTCTTCTACGTGGGCATGCAGGACCAGTGGTACTCCTTCAACATGTTTGATGCCCAGGCCTGGTTTGTGCGTGACATTATCCTTGGCCGCATTCCGCTGCCCGCCAAAGAGGACATGACTGCCGACAGTCTGGCATGGCGCGAGCGGGAACTGGCACTGGAAACCGCTCAGGAGATGTACGAGTACCAGGGTGCCTACATCCTCCACCTGATCGAACAGACCGACTACCCCACGTTCGACATTGATGGCGTCAACCGCACCTTCCTCGAATGGAAGCAGCACAAGAAGGACAACATCATGACCTTCCGTGACCACTCCTATCGCTCACTGATGACCGGCACCATGGCGCCCCCGCACCATACCCCCTGGCTGGATGCACTGGACGACTCGATGGAAGCCTACCTGGCCGACGCTCCGTTGCAGGAAACCTCGCGCAAGGCCAGCTGATTATCCACCCGGTGCTGGCCTGGCCGGCACCGTATAGAGGACTCTGACATGAGCAACACCCCCGTTACCCGTTTGCCCAACCGCCAGGCCAAGTCGATCACCGACCCCTTGCCGGGTTGGACCGCCGTGGCCGGTGACCCCAGCATGACCACCTGGATCGAATACACCACCGATGACGGCAGCATGATCAGCGGCTGGTGGGAAGCCACCCCCGGTACCTGGCATGCCAAATATGAGAGCTGGGAATTTATTCATCTGATGGAAGGCTCGGCGATCATCACGCCAGAAGGCGGCGAGCCCGTGGAAGTAGGCCCCGGCGACGCCTTCGTCATTGAAAAGGATTTTGTTGGCACCTGGGAAATTACCGCCCCGATCGTGAAGCACTTTGCGATCAAGCTGAAATAAGCGCTCACCTGTTAAAGCCCGACCGCCCGGCAGCAGGACCACACACCTCTGCCGGGCACCCTTACACTTCGTTGTTCCTCTCTTATGTGCCGCTTGGCTGAAACCCCTGTGCCTCTAATTCTGATCCAATACGACCACACACCGGTTATTGGCAAAAGCCCCCTTTGCACTGAGAGTTCAACGGGTCATTGCAACACTCAGCACATTACGAACGGTAGCGGGAATTGGCCAGTCATTCCGAGTACCACGGTACCTGTGGACAAGCTGCCTTAAGTTTCTGTGGTTACATACAGTGTATTGAAGGCCTTGAGCCGATGGTGCTTGTTTTGTCACGTGACTGTGCTTATTTGTGACTGGCAACAGGCGGGAAAATCGTTCAGTATCAGGAAACTATGGATCGGCCGTTGCAGGATACTGCGCACGGCATAGCTGCAAAACGCGCATGCTCGTTTTCACCGGAAGAGAATGACTGTGATATCTCGATTTATCCATTCTCTTCAGGTACCTACAACAGCTCTACAGTCTTCGACTGAGAGCAAATATGCGCATGCGCAGTATTCTAAGGAAGCTGCGAATAAGTCCGCCGCATGGGATAATGCCCGCTGCATACGATTGAGGACGCACCGATGGATCAGCAACTTACATTCGCGGACAGCGAGTTCAGCAACAAGCGCCGTCAAACCCGCAAGGAAAAGTTTCTGGGCCGAATGGACAAGCTGATCCCGTGGGCGCGTCTCGAAGCCGTCATCGAGCCTCACTATCCCAAGGCTGGAAACGGCCGTCGACCGTACCCCTTGTCCACCATGTTGCGCATTCACTGCATGCAGCAGTGGTATAACCTCAGTGACCCCGCCATGGAAGATGCGCTGTATGAGATCGCGTCCATGCGGCTGTTTGCTCGATTGTCATTGGACAAGGCCATCCCCGATCACACCACTATCCTGAACTTCCGTCATCTTTTGGAGCGCCACGGTCTGGCTCGACAGATTTTTGAAGAGGTAAACCAATGGCTGTCTGAAGCCGGAGTTCTGCTGAAAGAGGGCTCACTGGTCGATGCCACCATCATCGAAGCTCCCAGCTCCACCAAGAACAAAACGGGCGAACGCGATCCCGAGATGCACCAGACTAAAAAAGGGAATCAATGGCACTTCGGGATGAAGGCTCACATCGGGGTTGATGCCCGCACCGGCATCACGCACAGTTTCACGACAACTGCGGCCAATGAGCACGACCTTAATCAGGCCGACCAGCTTCTACACGGTGAAGAAGCATTCATCTTTGCTGATGCGGGTTACAGGGGCGCCGAAAAGCGAGACGAGCTGAAAGATGTCAGTGCGGACTGGTACATCGCAGAACAGCCAGGGAAGCTGAAGACACTGAAAAAACACCCTCGGATCAATAAGGTCAGAATCCGCACCGAGTATCTGAAAGCCAGTATCCGTGCGAAAGTTGAGCATCCGTTTCGGATCATCAAGTGCCAGTTTGGTTTTGTAAAAGCCCGCTACCGTGGCCTGAAGAAAAACGACTGCAAGTTGGCCATGCTGTTCGCGCTGGCCAATGTTGTGCGGGTGGATCAGATGTTGAGAGCACGGGGTTAATCCGTCTGCACTGCCTGAAAAGGTGGTTGCAGCTGGTTAAAAAGGGCTAAAAGTGTTGAATTTTCGCCTCTGAGGCGGTGACAACGACATTTCAGAGCCTTGGATCGGGCTTATTCGTAGCTACCCAAGGTTCCTATTGGTTGCCACAATAATACGCACATCAACTATGCGCTCCTCTGTAGAGCCTACAGGAGTAAAGCTGCCATCTTGAAGTACCCGTAGTAATCGAACTTGGGCTTCTAGTGGAAGCTCTCCGAATTCGTCCAAAAACAGGGTGCCACCATCTGCTTGATCAAACACCCCTGGCTTGCTGGTTGTTGCACCTGTGAATGCACCTTTGCTATGGCCAAACAAGGTGCTATCAATAAGCTCCGAAGGAATTGCGCCGCAATTCAAAGATAGGAAAGGCTGCTTTGAGCGTGGGCTGGTGTTATGAATAGCCCGAGCAAATAGCTCCTTGCCAGTGCCTGTTTCACCATGAATCAATACCGGCACTTCTCTCATCGCAAGAATCGCTGCACGCTCCTTCAAACGTTCCATCTGAGGATCTTGGGTGATTATGTGGTCAAACGCAGCCGTAGAAGGAGCCTCACAAGCAATAAGGCTCGTCAGGCGATCATCCAGAGCGTCAGCAACGGACGGTAAAAAGTCAGCAGCTATGTCGAAAGGAAGCTCAACGACTTGAACTCCCTGCTGCAGGGACGATTGCAAAAAACGAACTCGATACTTCGTCTTACCCGTAAGGATCGAAACTGACGTCATTGCGGGCGTGCCCGACGTCAATTGAATATAAATCGGTGACCTTGGGTGCTTCTCTACGATGTCAGAGAGCGTGGCATCCAAGACTTTGTAGATGTCAGCAAAGTGAATGGGGCTCTGAAGCTCAGCCTGAACGGAAACGAATTCCGTCCTGAAACTTTCTTTTAGCCGATGTAGATAATTTCTCACCTCATCCAGCGGTTGGTTATGAAGCAAATAGGCATAGCTGAAGTCCTGGTGGCGAAGCACACTGGCTAACGGCCCATCAATAACCTCGTCCGAACCACCTCTGATGTCTGCAGTGCCAATCCAAGATACAAGAACGTCAGCCATGTTAGATAAAGTATCTTCTGTAGATATAAAAAATTCATCATCAGGCATTTCTGCTCAGGAAGCAATGTGCGTACAGGTATGGCTTCAGGATCACTAGACTACTACTGACGAATGCCGATGGGAAATTTTACGGATTTCCCCCTGGCGAACTATGCTTCTGAATACTGGTCTGGTATCGGTGTTCAGAATGTCTCTCCAAAACTTCCCCAAGGCTTTACCTGACGAACTACTCGGTAGTGTTCTAGCTCGAAGCGTTCATCAACTGGGCGTTAAAGATGACAAGGTGGCACTTAAGCTGCTCTTTGGCTCCCGAAATGTAGTTCCGTCTGGGTTGATGCAGGGGCACATCGATATGCTTCTGGAGCATGTAGGGCATATTTGGCCAATATCATCATCAGAAGTCATTCAGCGTCATTCACTACTTCCGCTATTCAGGCCTTTCTCTACTCATGAAAAGTACAGCAAATTGCTTGCTGACCTTTGCTCTGGACGAATGAATTTTGGCATGTTGCGTTCGGGTATCAACGCTTCGCGTCTAAAATGGACAAATACCTTCAGAGTTTGTCCCGTGTGTTGGCATGAGCAGCGGGCAGAATACGGTTTTGCAGTTTGGTCTCGTGTCTTGCAGTGCCCAGGTGTGGAATGCTGCCCAGATCATAAATGCCTTTTGGTTGATAGCAAAATATCAATGCCGTCAGAGCGGAGGCATGAGCTGGTTGGAGCTCATCAATACCGACTAGAGTGCTCGCTGGCGGTTGCAGCTGAACAAAGGTTAGTACAGGTTGCTGACTGCATTAAGCAGCTCCTGGATTTGAATTATCCGTTTGTTACTCCTGGCCATTGGACGGGTTTCTACCGTCAGATTGTTAAGGACAAGGGTCTGGTATTGGGCGGCCGCGTTGATCATGATGCTATACGTTCCGAGGTATTGTGCTACTGGGGGGAACAGCAACTTGAAAGATGGGGCCTCGAACTTTCAGGTGACTCAAACTGGTTGTTGTCCATGTTTAGAACGCACCGACGACCCTTCAATTATCTCCAGCACTTGGTTGTATTACAGGCGTTTGAGCAGCCTACGAATCTCGAAAGGCTGTTTCAGCAAGTAGCATCATTTCCTGCTGAGCCATTAGCGCGCAGGCATTATGAGAATAGCCGGGCTGATTACAGTCGCCAGGAGTACAGGGAAATATGGAGGCAGCTCCTCGCTGATGCATCATCTTTGAAAAGCATTAGATCTTCTGCCGAAGGGGCAAGAGTCTACTCGTGGCTGTATCGATATGACCGTGAGTGGTTGATGAAAAACAAACCTGCAGCGATGGCTAGGAAGCCACGTAATCATATCGACTGGACTGCTCGTGATCGTGACTATGCACGCCGTATATGCCGCCTGGAGAGATCGTTGCGGCATCAAATTGACGGCCCGAGACGATCACAGGCTTGGTATCTTCGCCAAATGGGTCTGAAGAGCTCCTTTAGGATGAAATCTCATCTTTTGCCGCTTTGTAGATTGCTTCTTAATCGTTATGCTGAGTCCGTTGATGAGTACCAAACGCGTCGTCTTGCGAGCTGTGTGCTTCGGTTAATGGAAGAGAAAAAGGAATTCCAACTGTATGAAGTTGAACGCCTTGCTGGGCTCAGTAAAGAGCGGTGTCGAAAAGCTGCAAGGCAAATTATCCGAGATCATATCGCCTGCTGGTCGGGCATTGCGCAAGTTTCCAGCAGACTCCAAGCTTGAAGCTGTTCGGGGGATCTATTCCCGCAAGTTACTTGGGCTTAGGCAACAGGCGGTAGTGGATGTTAAGTTTGAGCATCATCCGTTAACGGCAGTGCCTATTGAAGTAATCGGTATGTTGGTGCCGGGCAGCAAATTTAAAGATAAAAAGAGAATCCCTCCCAAGGACTCCCAGTCTCGATCAATCAGCATTGATAGGGTCGAAGAAGCCGTACTCCTTGATCATGAGTATTGGCACAGAGTTCATTCAATGGATGGCAGCAGTTGCCTCATTCGCAGTATAGAGCTGGCTCGGGTTTTGTTTTTCCATTCGCCTCATCTGATTCGCTGTGCTCTTCGGCCAAATGGAATGGATTCATTGGTTCGGATTGGCCGTGGTGATGAAGTCATTGAAGTGAGTTTCACAGAGATGGCTGACTTTCCTGCCTCACAGCTACACAATAAGCGAATTCAGTCTCATTTATCATGGCTTTTTCTGTCCCAGTCAGCCAAGCAGTCCTTCGGTAGTATCTACCAAGAATGGGTGATGTCAGATGAAGAGAGATGGATGTTCAGGTTTTCACCTCCGCCGATGCATGGCTGGCAAATCTCAGTCATGAGGTGTGCCCATAGCGTTGACCCGTTTCTTGAAAAAGTATCCGAGATACGTACAGTCAACGTAGAAGATTTCTGCCTACAGCAGAAAGTCATTTTTCGTCACCCGAAACTGCGTTATCCAGTGACTCTTGATGAAAGCCGCAAGTCACGCAAACGCAAACCCACAGACGAACATCCGGAGCTTGATTTACCATCAGTGCCAGGTATGGCGGAGGGCATGCACCAGGTTGATGATGGTAATTTGAAATTCAATATACCTTCTGGTCCCATGACGGAAGTTGATGGTGGCCTACCAAGACCCGAAGGGTCAGGGACCCGCGAAGCAGAGGCAGGCATTTCACAGTCAACGGGGGCAGGACCTTCTGAGCTGGATGGCGATGCCCAAGAGTTGAGCCTCCGCTTGAATCAGGAGGCTGATCCGGAAGAAGAACAACAGCCTGATGAACTGATTGCGAGCGAACCCACAGGGCGTTTTTCAAACTTTGAAAAAGCCATCAACATCTTGGTTCATGAATGTAACTACGAGCTAACTGGTTCAATCGGCTGCTACGAGTTTCCTTTACCAAAGACACGTAGCAAAAAGATTCTAAGGACAGAGGATGGCAGACCCATACAGTACTACTTGGCAGGCCTTCGATGTAACGATCTGTCCATATGCATCTTGGAGGCTGACGTTGAGAGCTTGCTAGTACATGAAGAAGCTAACCCAGAGTCCGTTAGTACACTTCTGGCTATTGTGCGAGGGGAGCCCACGCAGTCAGTGTCTCGTATAGTGCAGTCATTTTCTGACAGTGGAGTGACTTGGAAAGAGTCTGACTTACGTACACATTGCCTAGTTTTTCATCGTTGCGATCATCCTAAACGATACCGGTCAGTGGATACAGAGGTGGCTGGCAAGATCACCAGGCAACGTGTTCCGCGAGAAAACGATGTATTTCTTCGATCTTGGGTGGACATCCTGCAGAGAGGCATTCAGAAAATCACTCAGAAATACAATGATGCACAGAAAGATTCAGATATCAGGGAGTAGAAGTGCCGGTCTGCAGTCAAGCTTGGCTGCGATCTGATATAGCTTCTCTACAGTGATGTTTACCTCCCCCCGCTCAATGCGCCCCATGTAACTGCGGTCTACACCGCAATCGAGTGCCAGACCGTCTTGAGAAATTCCGAGCTGCTTTCTTTTGGCTCTGATGTTTGCCCCTAGCTCCTTAGCAAGTGTACTCATGACTACTCCACTAAAAGAGGAGTAATCTTTACCTTTGCGGCTTATATTGCCACGGATTATAATCCTCATTTTGACTTCAGAGCTTCACTATCATGTCTTCTTCTATCGTTTTGGATCAGGTTCTCTATGGGCTCCTCATGGAAGAGGAGCTGCGCGGTTTCACTGTCCTACAGCTCAGGCAAGAGTATGCCGACAGAGTTAACCTTAACGGTGTAGGACTCCCCAGGCTCCGGGTCTACATCTACGATCAGGTCCGCCGACTGGAAAGGGTTGGATGGGTCAAAATTGACCATGAAAAAAAGAAACGAAATCAGCTGTTCCATGTGTTGCCTAAGCCTGAGCATGTAACTGTGAAAACGCAGTCCCCATCTTTGGGGATGAAGGTGAAAGAACCAGCCGAACTGGAAATGACGATGCCTCCGCATCAACCAAGGAAAACAAGCGACCAAGTTGAAATAGTTGCTCCGAATCTGGGTGACTCCACTGAGAGGCTTGAGGGGCAGCTTAGAGAGGCTAAATTGGACTTCTTGACGGCTTTGGGTGAGACCGAGAGCTACAAGAAAATTATTGATGATATGCCGGAGTTACGTGATCGGTTGGCAACTGACCTAGCTAGTGCCAGAGATAAAAGTACAAAGTTGCTTGGTTGTATTCGTGCACTTGAGACGGCGATCAAGAGACTGGAGGCAACAGCGTGAGATTGCGTGATTGGCAGAAAGAATGTGCAGATCATGCCATGCAGCGGTTTGAACTCAGTTCTCACTATTTCTGCCAAGCGACCCCTGCCGCTGGCAAAACCATACTGGCTGCAGAAATCGCTTCTAGGCTCTTAGGCAAGCAGAATATCGATCTCGTCGTCTGTTTCGCTCCATCTTGTCAGGTAGTAAACGCGGTTCAGCGCACTTTTGAAAAAGTACTAGGCCGATCTTTTGATGGGAGAATAGGTGCGGCAGGTGTAGCTGTGACTTACCAATCATTAGATCATCAGGGGGCATCATTTTGGCGTTTGTTCGATCAATACAGGGTATTTGCCGTATTTGATGAAATTCATCATTGTTCCGCAGGATCTGATGCACTGATACCAAACAGTTGGGGGCAGAGGGTCGTTCAAGAGATTCAGGATCGAGCAACTTATACGCTGGCGCTATCAGGTACCCCGTGGAGATCAGATGAACAAGCGATTGCGCTAGCACGTTATTCTGATCCAGATGGTCGGCTAATGGTGGACTATCAATACTCGATGCGACGGGCTGTTTCCGAACAGGTGTGCAGAAGGCCTGAAATAACGCTGGTTGACCACGATCTCGTACGATTAGTCGAGTCAGGATCTGAGGAGCAAAAATATTCAAGCTTGAGGCACTTGTTGCGGCATACAGATGTCACCTATGAAGCATTGGTGACACATGAGGTGCTCAACAGACACCTGCTGGAGCTTGGTAACTGTCAGCTTGACGCTTTCCGATCCAAAACTCCTGATGCTGCTGCTCTTGCTGTGGCGACCTCTATTGATCACGCGTACCAGCTGGCTGGTTATCTGGTTGAGCTGGGGGAAGACCCTGTTATTGTTACAACGAGAACAGCAGATGCAAATGCTGAAATCGATCGTTTCAGACATAGTACGCAGCGGTGGATTGTTGCAGTTGGCATGATCTCAGAAGGTACTGATATACCCCGGTTACAGGTCTGCTGTTACCTGAGCAGGGTCCGTACAGAGCTGTATTTTCGCCAAGTGCTGGGCAGGATATTACGTCGTCGGGCAGCACGTGATTATTCATCCAGCCTGTTGATGATTGCAGAAACAGAACTGATTAAGTTTGCCAAAAGAGTGGATGAAGACTTACCTGATGAGCTTGGGGTGTTGAAGTTTCAGACACTGGGTGCTAGTGGTGTAAACGAGCCAACATGTGGTGATGGGGGTGATACAGCTGAAGGTAATGTGGCAGACATTGATGTTTCCGGATTAGATGGTGCTAATGTTCATGAAGAGGCTAAAAGCGGGTTAGCAAAATCAGCAGACATGTTGCATGTGACTTTTGATGGCATGTTTCGGCATCAGCTGCTGGCCTTGTTCTGAGGCTTCTAACATTAGGGCTCTTTCGGGTGTAATTTTAATGGGTAAGCGGATTAAATGGTTGATCTTACCTTTGCATGAGAGTGAGACAGACCGGCATCTCATCGGATTATCTGGTTGATGCTTCACCTACTGCTGGTGCATGTTTCCTTCGCTAATTCCAGCAAGAACCCCACACGCCTCAACTTCCCGGTCATCGTTGCAACTCGCTCTCAGTGAAACGAGTTGTTTCTCAAGCGCTTGCAGAGCGGTTATCTGCGACCGCACATGAGAGATGTGATCATCGAGCAAGGCGTTGACGGCGGTACAAGGCTGATGAGGGTCGTCCTGATAGCTCTGTAGTTCGTGAATCTCAGCCAGTGACAGGCCCAGGATTCTGCAGCGACGGATGAAGGCCAGCCCCTCACCATGCTTCTCGGTATAGACACGGTAACCGTTGTCCTGCCGATCAGGCGGCGGCAACAAGCCCTGCTGTTCATAGAAGCGGATCGTCTGTGTTTCGACCCCTACCGTATCCAATGGGATGGACTCCTCCTCACCTAACCGGCATCTACGTGCCAAAATGGTGAGTGAACCGTCAACCATCGTAAAGATGAGGAGAAGTCCAGATGAATATTATCCGCGTTGGTGTTGATATTGCCAAGTCAGTGTTCCATGTCCATGGCGTTGACCGTCACAGTCAAACCCAATGGCAAGGTAAATATTCTCGAAGCAAGTGGCTTGATGCCCTCAGCCGAAAGGTACCGGCCGGCGCCGAGATTGGTATGGAGGCGTGTGCCTCATCTCACCACTGGGCACGAGAGCTTCAAAAGCGAGGCTATCACGTCCGGTTGATCGCAGCCCAGTTTGTCAAGCCCTACGTCAAGAGCAACAAGAATGACCGGGTGGACGCGGAAGCGATCTGCGAGGCCATGAGCCGCCCAAACATGCGGTTTGTTGCTCCCAAGACGGTTGCTCAACAGGATATTCAGGCCGCACACCGCATTCGGGAAGAGCTTGTTGGACAACGAACAGCCAAAGCCAACCAGATTCGTGGGTTGGTGGGTGAGTATGGAATTGTGGCACCGGTGGGCATTCAGCAGCTGCGTCGTGCTGTGCCTGATTGGCTGGAGGATGCTGAGAATGGGCTGACGGATAGCTTCCGTGTTTTGCTGAGTGGTCTGGCGGAAGACCTCAGGTATCTGGATACCCGCATCAAGGCGCTTGATGAGCGGATCACTGAGAGTGCCAAAGAGGACCCTGTGGCCAAACGCTTGATGACATTGCGTGGTGTCGGGCCGCTCACCGCGAGTGCCCTGTCAGGCGCTCTTGGCGATGGAAAGGCCTTCCGCAGAGGGCGGGACTTCGCGGCCTCGCTGGGGCTGACCCCTAAGCAGCATAGCACCGGCGGTCGCGATCGATTGCTGGGCATCAGCAAGCGTGGTGACAGTTATTTACGCAAACTACTCGTTCATGGAGCCCGGGCCGTGTTGCGCCATGTTGAGGGCAAAGACGACGGACTGAGTCATTGGTTGAGAGGCCTTGCCGCTCGGAAGCATGTCAATGTTGCAGTGGTCGCATTGGCAAATAAAACTGCTCGTATCGCCTGGGCGCTGACGCACAATGGCGCTGCATATGACGAAGGACTTGCAGCAGCCGGAGCTTGAGTCAGCCACATGAAGACTGAGCGCTACGAGACATAACCGGGAAATCAGTAAGAGACGTTCACACCACGATTGTATGGCATTTTGATTGATGGCGAACAGGTTGAACCGGCGCTGGGAAACCC
Source organism: Marinobacterium sp. MBR-111 (assembly GCF_040547585.1). Lineage (NCBI taxonomy): Bacteria > Pseudomonadati > Pseudomonadota > Gammaproteobacteria > Oceanospirillales > Oceanospirillaceae > Marinobacterium > Marinobacterium sp. MBR-111. The sequence goes on along the minus strand of NZ_JBEPQA010000008.1, from coordinate 2,733 downwards.
CTTTAACGGCTAGAGCCTTGAGCTCGTGTATCCGATTGGGAATCAGTGCGCGGATAGCCCATCAGGGTCCGATGCCCATGAAACGGCATCATTAACGAGACCGAATACACGTAGGCAGTCGTACCTTAGTCGTTATCGAACAAAGTGCTTGCAATAGAGGAGGAGTCCATACACGCCGTTAAAACGACCCACTTGCCCTTAACTGTACTGCGCCACTTTTTTTGAAGTCCGCTCCAGTTCAACATTCCAAGGCAGCAGTCGCTCCAGCTTTTCCAGGGTGTCGGCGTTGGCGATGCGCTCCAGCACATGCCGGATGTAGGCCGAGGGTTCCAGGTCGTTGGCTTTGGCCGTTTCGATCAGGGAGTAACAGGTAGCACTGGCGTGAGCGCCCTGCGGAGTATCCGCGAACAACCAAGCTTTGCGCCCCACGGCGAACGGGCGGATGGCATTCTCGGCCAGTACGTTGCTGATGTGCAGGTCACCCCGCTCACAGTAGCCGATCAGGGTGGGCCACTGGTTCAGGGTATATTCCATAGCTTTGCGAGTTAGCCCGCCTTTCATCACACGTCCTGCGTTGGCGTCCAGCCAGGCCTTGAACGCTTCCAGTCGAGGCAGGCTCGACGCCTGACGGATCCGGTAGCGTTCAGCCACGCTCAGGTCCTTGATCTGACGCTCGATGGCATACAGTTTGTTGATATGACTGAGTGCTACATCCGCTTTGGACAGTTTGGCCTGTTTGCCTTTACCCGCTGGCTTGGCCGCTTTGGTCGCTTCGATGAACTTGCGGCGGGCGTGATCCCAGCAGCCAATGCGGATCAGCTCATTGGCTGAACAGATCTGCGCATAACCGGAGTAACCATCGGCCTGCAGGACACCCTTGAAGTCATCAAGCAGGCGTACGGGTACCGCTCCGCTTCGGGAAGGATCATAGGCGAACAGGACGGAAGGTTGGCCGGGTGGTCCGCCCCGGGTCACCCACATCCATTTATCGGATTGGGCAGCCTTGCCATCCTCTTTTAGTACCTGAATCCGGGTTTCGTCAGCCTGCAGGTAGGCCGCACTGTTCTGCGCTTCCCGCATCAGATGGATCAGCGGTTTGAACACCTCATCCAGACGGATGATCCAGTGCGCCATGCTGGTGCGACTCAGCTCATGGCCCAGACGCTTGAACATCTGCTCCTGACGGTAGAGCGGCAAGCCATCGGCATATTTCGAGGTGATCAGGTAAGCCAGCAGGGCCGGAGTAGCGATGCATTTGCCCAGCGGGTGTACTGGGCGAGCCGCAGCTACGATACGCTCATCACCGTCTTGCTCGAACACCGCTTTTTCCTGCCAGTATTCCAGTACTTTGAGCTGAGCCGGGATATAGTCCAACTCTTCCTTCACCTTGGTGAAGAAGGTTTTGACGGCCCCGGCCTTCTCTTCATCACTCAGCAGCAGCTCGATGCGCTCACGCAGCAAGCTATCGGAGAAGCCGCGCTGACGGCGTTTGGGTGTAGACGTGGCAGCAGGAGTATCGTCTTCAGCAACTTCAATATCGTCCGGGAGCTGATCCCGCAGCTGATCGATCTCGGCTTCCAGTTCCGGCTCATCGAAGAGGTGGATCTGGTGCGCCGTTTTTTCACTGCTGGCCGCGAACCGCTGGATGCGCTGCAAGCGCAGCATCTCTTCCAGCAGCAGGATGTATTGCTCGCGCTTTTGGATGTGCTGCTCTTGATGTTGGAGTTGCTGCTGTAGCCCAGCCACCATCGACAGCAAGTCAGCGGTCGATAAACTGCTGATATCAGGCGTCTTTGAGGTGGTTTTAGGCTGTGATTTCATGAGCAAAATTGTATCAAAAACAGCCAGTTGGCGCATCCAAAATTGACTACCCAATGGCTTCATAATGCAGCGTTTTATGACCTTGCAGCAGGCTGATATCATAGCCATCGAGCAACCAGTTGATCTGCTCGCCGGTCAGCGGCATCAGCTCATCGGCCGGGCTTGGCCACTTGAATTTCTCTTCGGCCAGCGCCTTGTAGTAGAGGATAAAACCGTTGTCTTCCCACATCAGGCACTTGATCTTGTTACGCTGCCGGTTGGTGAAGGCATACAGTGCACCGGTAAAGGGGCTATGTCCCAGCTCCTGCTCAATCAGCACCGCCAGGCCATTGGCCTGCTTGCGAAAATCAATGGGCTCACGGTACAGATAGATCTCCGGCATTGACCGAGAGGGACGAAGATACCGTGGCTTCATCAGAGCTGCCTCAGGATCGCACCGAGCAGATCGACATTACCGGCATGCAGGCCGGTAATGGCCATGCCACCGGGAAGCCTCAGGGTCAGTATCACTCGATACCGGTGAAGCGGCCACCTGGGTGACGCGAGCAAAGCCGGATGTTGGCACACGCTCGGTATCGGTCGCATCATCTGTGCCTTCGAGCTTGCGGCGCCAATAGACAAACTGGTGATAGGACAGCGATTGCTGTTTGCAGAAGGCAGCGCCGGATAGCCCGGTATCGCGCCAGTGTTCAATGTGCTGTTGCCAGTAGTGTGTGCGCTCGGCTGAGTTCATGCTGGATTCCTCGCGTAGGTGACGATGGAATCAGTGTGCGACGGTTAGTGGCTGGAAAAAAGGGGCTGATTTAAGGGCGCTTACCCCCTACCAACTGCGCCAACTGACCAATGCGCATCAGCCTCCTCCCCAACGGATTCTTTACTCTATTGACCTTATAGTAGCTTTATAGTTTTAAA